>NZ_JBNUPJ010000011.1:0-61997 GCF_050409485.1 Facklamia sp. P12945 | reverse complement strand
TTTCTTTTTATTATATATCAAAAAGCCCTCTAAATCACCATAGGTTGGTGATTTAGAGGACTTTGTCTACAGTCTGAGATAAGCTCAGCAGCTGAGCTTATCTTTTTTATATTTTCTTTTTAATAAACAAATAAATAATTCCTAACAATAATTCATATAGCATAACGACAACAATTAGTAATAGAAAGAAGTAACTATCTGGAAGCACATTAATGACAGGATCTGTTAAAGGATCAAACAGCCATAAATCATTTTTAAAGAAAATTTGGTGAAAAAGAATAAAGATTTTATCAAAAGCGATAAGTGCTAGAAATAATAAACCAATTGGCAACATGTAACTTAGCATCATATATATCTTAAGATAGGGATTACGTCTCCTCTGCTTGCGAATATTTATCAAAACAATCGCTAAAACAAAAATTAAAAACAAAGCTGCCATCATGGTTAGCTGGATTAAAACTTTAACTTCAGCAAAATGCTGAATCCCTCCGTCAGAAGAGGCAAAATCAGGCAATAGCATTTGACTTTCCATCGGATGGGTTAAGAAATCAACAATTGTTTGATAATTTTGATTTAATTGCTCACTCGTTAATCCAACTGTTTCATGCAATTTAAAATATTGATTAAAGATTCTATAAATAACTGGCGATAGAAAAACGGTCAATGAGATTGCCCCAGTTAAGGATGCTAGGCAAAATAAGCAAACTCTGGCAAAATTTTTAATGTGGTCAGTCAAACTATGGATCCTCGCTTTCTAATAAAGGCTAGTTGGGGCGTTTTTTTATAACGAAATCCTTCTTATGATTGATTCTGTTTGTCGGCTTATTCATCTTATTAGACCCGACAGTCAAATTGTTTTTACTTTCAGATTTACTTAGTGAGTGGCTTTTTTCATTTCTTCTCTTAATTTTAGGGGTAACAGTCTTAGAACGATGGCCGAGATTTTGAATTTTTCGATTCGTTCTTTTTTGATAGCTACGTCCCCGTGTGTTTTTATTTGAAGTTCTTGGATAAAGTGTCTTACTTTGAATGTTATTTATCTTGCCCGCCCTCAATCGATCTAATAAATGAGGATATTCAGCGATAGAGCTTTTTTTTCCAATAACAAAATACTTGGCGCCAAAATTACAATATTCATTGATATAATCCTCTAACGTTTCAATACGTTGATCGAAAGCCACTTTGGGTGTTCCGATTTGATAAAACCCTCTTAAGCGAAGCTGATTAAAAGCCCAATCACCAACAATATAATCATACTTAGCGAAGAGGTCTTGATAGCGATTATAGAAGGCTTCAAAGTCAAAAGCTTCTTGATGATTAATAATCAAATCGTATTCTTCGTCTTCAATCATTAAGGAACTGTCATTTAAAAATTTAATGTTTTTAATAACATCTTCATTTAATTCATCGCCCGTTAGGTCATCCAATAGTCGATCTATTTGTTTGTTAATTTTTAACTCTTTTGTTGAATCTGTCATAATTTACTCCTGTTCTAAAGGGAATTCTCCCTGAAAATAATCACTGATAATATGTCTTAAAATTAAGAAAGATAATCGTTAGTTTATCGTATTTCATTATAAACGGTAAAAAGGAAGATAGACACAGTCATCTAGACTGGCTAGACAATACATTTGTTCATTGTCTAGCATTTCATAATCTATTAGCCATCGATTAATCCATCGTTCATAGAAACACCTTTAAAGAACATTGTAGCAAAAAATATACCTCCAAATCCATTGCCAAAGAGTCCCCTACTTGCTAATGTAAACTTTTGATGATTCATTTATTCGGAAAGAAATCTTAATAGCTACCGCTTTGCTCAATACGCTTTCTTTGGTATTGATATAAACTACTCTGATATATCGCTTTTTCAGCTATCAATGCTATTTTATTAATAGATAAAACATGCAATTTAATTAACTATCCTTCTGCAGTTACATTTTTAACTCGTTATAAAAAGACCTCCTCTTAATAACAAAAGGAGGTTTTAAATGGACTATTTAAAAATACCTAAAAGTATATAAGCGACAATTAAGAATATTACACCAAATATAAGGTAAGTCATCCATTCTTTTTTTAGACGCGGAATTGGTTTTGCAATCACATAACCGGCAGCTAAGACTATCATAACAACTATGATAAGCACTGAAAAGACAGTTGCTGGTATAAGATAACTAAGTAAATAAAGTATCGGTAAGACAATAGCTACTGAAATTAAGGGAAGACCTAAATAGAAATTCTCTTCATCTATTTGATAAGCTTGAAATTCCAAGGGACGGTTAAAATGTGCTAAACGAATGGCTACAGCAGTTAAGTAGACTGCAATAGTAATCATACCTAATATTCCACCTTGAGTAGCTGTTAATAATAATCCAATTGGAATCAAACCAAAGGATAGAAAATCAGCTATAACCTCTAACTCTGTGGAAAAAGCTAGTTGTGCATCTGTCTGGTCAAATTGCTCAGAAATATCAATTGAATACTCATTAAGAATGGCTCCTATCATCATAGATATTAAACCATACTCAATTGCCCCTATATAGGCAAAGCCTAATCCTACAATCGAAAAAACTATTTGAACTAAGACGATTAAATTGGACCGATGTAGATCTCCTAACATAATCTTTCCTCCTCACATGAAATGTATGTCAACTCCTATTTTACCGATAATATGCTGTTTTTAGCAAGTGTTAAAATTAAACTTTCAATAAATTGAAACTGATTCTGAAATTAGTTATACTACTGATAATTAATTGACCATAATTGGGGGAAATATTATGCAGTGGAAAATAGTAACTGACTCTGGCGCGAGTATTCGTTCTGTCAAAGATATCAACGAGGAAATAGAGTTTGAAGTTGTTTCTTTAATACTGAATATCGATGAGCATACATATAAAGATAACAATCAAATGGATACCCAAACTCTAGTTAATAAAATGGAAAGTGGCCAACAGACTGGAACTGCTTGTCCAAGCCCTGAAAGTTATGCACAAACATTTGAGTCCAATCAAAATGTTTTATGTTTCACTTTATCTTCAGGTGTTTCAGGCTCTTACAATGCTGCTTGTTTAGGAAGAGAGTTAGCCTTAGAGAAAAGTCCTGATGCTAATATTAAAATCATCGACAGTCGATCGGCTGGAGCTGAAATCGACCTACTTATTACTCTTGCTGCAAGTATCATTAAAGAAGAGACTGATTTTGATTCGGTAGTGGCAAGAATTGAAAAAGAACATTTAAATACAAATGTCAATTTTTTGTTAGAATCTGTTGATAATCTAGTAAAAAATGGCCGAATATCTAAAATTATTGGAAACATGATTGGATTACTAAATATACGTTTAATCGGAAAAAGAAGTTCTGAGGGTACGATTGAACTTGCTCAAAAAGCTAGAGGCCATCAAAAAGCAATGAAAAAACTTTGGGCAGAAATAAAAAGCAAGGGATTTAATGGAGGGAAAATATTTATTAACCATGTCCTAAACCCGGAAGCGAGCCAAGAACTTCAGTCAATGATTCTTGCAGAATTTCCACATGCAGAAATTAATATTTTACCTTCTTCTGGCTTATGCACTTTCTATGCTCAAAGAAATGGTCTAATTGTTGGCTACCAAACCAAATAATTCAAACAAAGAAGGCTGCCTTAAGGGATGTTTAAGGCAGCCTTCTTTGTTTACTATATATTTTTATTAATAAAGTGAAGGATTTGACTCACTATCTTTCTCACTTGATCATCATGTCCTAAAAGAATCTCGTGCTCACTTGAAGGTACAAGGAAGTTTAATGAATTTGGAAGACAATTATAAAAATGGAAGATACCCTCTTTTTTTACAATCTTATCACTAGCTGCTCGGAAGATGAGACTTGGAAAAGTCATTTTCTTGATTTCTTTTTCTTGATGGATAGTTTGCAAAGCATCTAAAGATGCCTTCAACCAGTTAATAGAGCCTGACTTGGTAGGATAAAGATGAAGTTTTTTATTGAGTTCAAAAAAGAAGCGCCCTCTTACTTCAGAATTGGACAGCTGATTGGGTGTTCTGAAAACTAAATGGTCATCTATTCCTCCATTTGAATCTTCAGGTAAATAATTCTTACCCCGGCCGACTTTTTGCATCAAGCTAGCGCTCATATGCGCCAATTCCATTGGCATTCCCTTAGTATCAATCGCAAGCATTGGGGAGGATAAAATAAGACCATCTACTAAATCTGGCCATAATTGAGCAAAGCGAGAACTGACAGCCCCACCCATTGAGTGTCCAAATATAAAGAGAGGCTGTTCTTCTCCACCCAGTTCTTTAACCCTTTTTACTAGGCATTTTAAATCATTGATATAAACGTTAAAATCTATAATATCAATTTGGGTTTGGTTAGGTGATAATTTAGATTCCCCATGTCCTCGTGCATCATAAGTCAGTACTTGAATTCCTGATTGTAATAAATAATATACTAATTCTCGATATTTTTCTTTAAATTCATTAAAACCATGGACAATAAGGCAAGTTGCTTTGGCTGTTTCTAAAGCATAGAAGTCATAAGCTAAGTGATAAGCCCCTTGGTTAATTGATCCCTCTTGTCTTAAATTATCGATAAATGGGCTGAGTTTTTCATCCCAATTCTTCTCATATTCTTCTTCTTGCAACCAATCCATGGAATTTTCAATTTCAGCTAATTCAAGCAATCTTTCAGCATGACTAATCTTAGGAAGTGGATGCTTAAAATTTTGATGTAATTGAGAAGCTAGAGAAATACTTGCTAATGCAAGAGACCATCTAAGGTAATTGTTACTTTTCATATTATCCTCCCTATTTAAAGTTTCTGTGTGTCAAAGTTTAATACCACAACAATCCGCACATAGGACGAATCATCTAGACGAAAATCACTGGCTGAAGCTTTAGCAGATATAAATACCGACCGCATGTCAGAAAAATCTTCATTTTGTTCGAAAAAAGCTTTGGCTAAATATTGAGCGAATACTGCTTCATCTTTAGACCAAGTATCTAAATGAATATCATCAGACGAAATAAAAACCTCATATAAGTTTTCGCCAATCCGATATTGATTATTTTCAATCTCGTAAAAACGCTCGCGGAAATTTAGTCCCTCTTTAGTTTTAGAATCTAAATATACATAATTGTCTAACTCATCGAGTCTAAGTAGATTCCCATTTGACAAATATGGTGCTAGATAGACTGTTTGTTGTGGGAAATAAACTCTGTTAATTGCTTCTATAAATGACCTGTTTAGCTGACTTATATCTAACTGATTATTAAAAGAGTCTGCCATTTGCTGGCCTTTGATAAATCGAGGATGTGCTAATACTGCTTGTGGATACTGGATGGGTTTTTTATTCCCTGGGTACGACTGAATCTGATTAATTATATCGGGAGAGTCTTCATCTGGAACTTTTTCAATTCCAATCAGTTCCTTAGATATTTTACTGAGTCTTTGATAAGTGGATAAACCTTCTTGAGACAAAGCTTGATCGATCATTTCTTCATGAAAGTGATAGATGGTGCTTAGTCCAAGTATTATAAATAAGAGTTTAAAATAAAAAGATAGCGGAAAATATTTTTTCAATCGATTCGCCTAGCTTTCTTTTTCAAAATTTGGTTTACGAATTAATAAAGGATCAACTATATGGTAACCTTGCTCACGATAACCGTCTACCATCCTCGAGATAGCACCATTAGTCCATGGACGATCATGCATAAGAATGTTTGCTCCTGCCCTTAAATAATCATTATTTAAAGACACTTCTAATAAAGCTTCGCTTTCTAAATACTCATCCATCCAATCATATCCAAAATTCCAAGTCATTAATTGCATTTCTAGTTCTTGGCATATCTGATAGGTATCCATGTTAAACAAACCAAAAGGCGGGCGGAACCATCTTGGTTTTTCTCCTGTAATTTCTTCAACCAAATCACTTGTTTGTTTAATTTCTTGATACTGCTGGTCGTAGGTCATTTCTTTTAAGTTAGGATGATGCTGAGTATGATTACCGATTTCGAATCCCATATCATAAATTTGCTTGGTAATCTTTCTCCCCTTTTCCTCTGTTAAGAACATACCATTCACTAAGAAAATAGCATTTACATCCTTAGCTTTTAATTGTTGGGCAATTTCAAGTGCATAGGAATTCGGTCTTTGAGGCGCATCATCAAAGGTAAATAAAAGAACTTTATGATCACTACTATCGTATAAAGGAAATATTTCCGAAGAAATATCAGGGTTTTCTTGCATATAGTAGGCATAGCCATCCTCATCGACTTCCGCATAGTTAGAATAATCTGTCCAAGCTTGACGAGTACCATCCTTTTTTAAAGAACTTTCTTTAGTGGAATCTTCATCGTAAGTACTCTCTAGTATTTCTAATTCATCAAGCTGTACTTGTTTTGATTCTGTTTCTTCGTTTAAAGGCGCCTTTTGACAAGCGGATAAACAAAATAATAAAAGAATTAAAGCCGAGAATTTCATCAATAATTTGTCCTTTCTAAATCCGATTTGCCTTTTTAGTTTATCATAGAAAGAATTAAAGTTAAAAGCAAGACTATCCTAATACAAGCTACATTTAACAAAAAAGTCCCTAACTCACTAAAAGAGTTAGGGGATCAAGCAGGCTATTCATAGCGAGTTAACTTTTGTAATAAGCGTTTCATTTCGAGCACTTCATCTGTAGTGAATTCTTCAAAAACTTCTAACAAATGTTTACGGTGCTCAGGATAAATCTCATCCATCAACTTAGTACCTTCTGCTGTAATTTCAGCAAAAGTTACACGACGGTCATTTAAATCTGGCTTTCGTTCCACATAACCCTTATTACACAACTTATCAATCACGTAAGTGGTTGAAGAGGAAGCAATTAAAATTCGATTCCCAATTTGTTGAATTGGTTGAGGGCCACGATTATATAATAATTCTAATACAGCAAACTCCGTCACATTCATATCTGAATGATTCGCATCTTTTTTCACCAATTTCTCAAAGTAGGCATGTGCTCTCATCATACCAATATATGTTTTTAAAACTTCTGTATCTCGATCTAACATCTACTCTCACCTTCTTATCTTAAAATTTTTAATCTCGAAAGCGAAATAATTATATCTTATCTATTAAAATTAGTCAATCCATTCCAATAAAAATCTAAAAAATTTGTTAAACGTAAATGATAATGTCTCAAGAGAACACAAATCAAAATGTCCCACTTCTGAGTTATACTTCCTTCAGGGGGGTTAGATGGGGAGTTATTTAATAATGTTCGAACAAAGAAAATATGCCGTCATTCAATCGGTTGCACAGGGCCGAAAATCAAAAGCCAGAGCCCAGGTGGAGCTCGGTTTAACACGTCGCTCAATTAGTCGACGACTAACCGTCTATAAAACCGATGGTAAATTAGGCTTTCAACATGGAAATGAAGTGATTGGCTTTGCTTACCTTAGTGGTTTTTATAAAGCCTTTTTGCCTCAGGCTACTTTACTTTCAATCTAGACAGCTGAAGGTTGTCCAGTAAAGGGGGGCGGTCATGAACTTTATACGGTGATAGTGTTGATGCTCTCTCAAACTAATATCGAATACATCATTTCTACCATTGTCGCTGATAATTATCGCTCTCTAAGCTTTCATGAAAAAGAAGGCTTTAAACCTATGCTTACTTTCCCAAAATTAGTGCGCAAAGCTGAACGCTTTATTGATGTGATTTGGATGCGAAAAGCTATAAGAGCTGTTTCACCAAACCATTCAATATCCAGCAGTTGAATTCGACTTTGAAAGAGACCAATTAATTACTGATTAATTATATCACTACACAGTCAAATAAATAGCAGGTTTGTTGAAGTTTCATTTTAAACTCCATTGTAAACCTGCATTTATTTTTGAAAAACTATTCGGGATAAGTAAAGCTTAAATCAGTCACTTTTTCAAGATTTTTTACATATCGCTTTGCTTGATATTTAGCCATTGGTAGGTTTTGATCGAGATAATTTCCACAATCTCTGGCAGTAGCACCAGGTATCTCCCCTTCAAAGTCTGCTGTGAATTTAAAGGTTTCTTTAATTAAATTCAAAACTTCTAGCCCTTCTAAGGCGTCCGTTAAAATTAAATAGAAGCCCGTACGACAGCCCATTGGTCCAAAATAAATGACTTCCTTTTTATATTTTTCGTGATTACGTAAAAAAGTTGCTGCTAAATGCTCAATTGTATGTATTTCTGCTGTATTCATTACGGGTTCAACATTTGGTGCTGTGAAACGTAAGTCATAAGTATGTAGTTTTCTTCCACCAATCTCATCTGTTCGAGACAAGTAGATACCGGGTTTTAAGATTAAATGATTGATGGTAAAACTTGGTATTTTTTCCAATGGAATTCCTCCTTTATATTGCTTCCAATGTAACGAAATAAGAATTATCTGTCAATTTTTAGTTAAATAAAAAGTATATTAGAATAAAATGGATGATTAAACGCAAAAGATGATGACTTATATTAGCTTGTCGACTACTTACCAATCGATCGCGATAGAGCGTAATGGAAAGGGCTAGTAACAAGATAGAAATAGCAATGTCTAAAGGTTTCAAGCTTGACCATAAATTCATTAGGGTCAAAAGAAATAGCAAATCAATAACAGTCAACGTTATCTTTGAAATATTGAGCCCATTTTTTATTCCTAAAATGCCAGTTATAAACACTATAGATGCATAGATAAAGACTATTATGTTCATCACAAACCTCCCTTTACTTCAGTTTTTTAAAATATATCATATATCGCTAATATAGTAAATGTGAATTTCTAATCTGTATATTTAAGTTCTCCTTGTTTATTGCTGTTCTAATTGACCAGCCATAAAAAGGTAAGTATGAAATTTCGATAGCACCGACATCTTGTGTATCTAAATAATTAAGGTGTCTTTTTTCTAATTTTTCAATTGTTTCACTATGAGGATGATTATAAGGATTGTCCTTCCCAGATGATATGAGCGCTAATTCTGGTTGCAGTTGGTCTAATAGATCTTCACTAGTAGAAGTTTTACTACCATGATGACCAATTTTTAAAACGTCTATTTTTTCACTTGAAAAAACTTGTAACAAAGATTTTTCTAGCTCAATTGGTAGATCTGCCATATTAAGAAATTTTTTATCGTCTATTACAAAAGAAGTGATTAGCGAAGAAGCATTACTAAAATCATCTTTAAGACTCGCAGGCATATCCAAACAAATTATCTCAATTTGATTTCCTCCTACCCTCACCTTAGTTCCCGGATTTAAGATGTGATGCTGGGTCTGATTAGGAATTTTATTTGCCATGGTTTGCCATATTGCTGACTCTTTAGTGAATTTTGAATAATACAAATGTTTTATTTCAATCTCTTGGATAAGTGTTATCAAATTACCAAGGTGGTCGATATCTGGATGAGTGATAATGACGCCTTCCAAACTAGCAATTCCTTGTGATTTTAAAGCTGGAATGACATTTTTTAAAGCAAATTGAGTATCCAATTTATTTTTCTCCTGGTAGCTAGCCATCTTCCCTCCGGTATCAACTAACCAAGCCTCTTTTGAAAAAGCCTTTTTATAGAGTAAAGCATCTCCTTGCCCTACATCTAAAACGATGATTCGCTCACGTGGATCAAGATAAGGATAAAATAATATTCCGATTGAATAACCGATAATTAAAGATTGCCAAGCTAATTTTGGGTTGCTTTTTAAATAATAAAACCAAATAATAGCTATACCAAGTAAAAAGATTGGTAAGAAAAAGTTTCCGTTTCCTAATAAGATTGTCCCGCTTTCTATAACAGAATGAAGCGAAAGGAATTCCCACATTCTTTGGAAGACATTAGATAGATAAGTAATGAACTTTAATAAAGCTGGATAGTACTGACTAACATATAATAAAATTGAAAAAGAGAACATGCTTGGCAAAATCCATCTTTCGAATATAGGCGTAAATAAAAGCACGACTGCTAGCTGTAAAAAATTAATGGTATAAGTACTTGAGAGTAAAAGGGGCCATGAAAATAAGAAACAAAATAAAGTTAGTTCACTTTTTTCTTGCCAAGTAGTTGAAAGGCTATCGACTATACTTCCTTGATAAAAATAAATCAGATACGACATTATGAATGATAAAAGAAAGGCTAAACTTTTTATATTGAAGGGATTAATAATTAGGAGGGTTATATAAATTACTGACAAAACATCTAAAGAAGAAAGTGGCCAATCAAACCTTTTGCGTAAATCATTAATTATAATAACCGACATAGAACGGATAACACCTATAGGCCAAGCTACTAACCATGCAAAAAAGGTTAAAAGTATAAAATTGATTTTTTTACTTACTAGAGGAGAAATACCTATTCTTAATAAGATAGTATTGAGAACTCTTCGGAGATAGTTGACATGAAAACCTGAGATTGAGAAAAAGTGTAAAATTCCTAAAGTCATAAAGGCCTGTTTATAATCTTGATAAACTGTGGAATTTAAATTGTAGAGTAATTTATTATGAATACTAACTAAAGGAATCTGACCACATTTTCTTATATAATGTGTTAACCTTGCTCTAACATTAGCAAGTAATACTAAGGGATGGTTGATTAAATTAGATTGATTCAATGAAATTTTTTTAATTTTCTTTACCTCCACCCCCCAAGCTATGCCTTTTCTTTTTAAGTAACTTTGATAGTTAAAAAGATCAAAATTGCGATTAGGTTCTACTTGCTTAATTTCGCCTTCTATTTCTAAACGATAGGAGCTAAGGGTTAAGTCAGGTAAATTTTCTTGCAAAGCTTCCTCATTCCAATAGGTCACTGTCACAGGGAAAGTGGTATCATTTTCGATAATTAAGAAGACTTCACCATAAAAGGTATTTTCACTTTGTTGGATTTGGTTTGGATTGATAGTTATAGTGGCTTCAATTTTTTCTTGGTCATTAAGCATAGAAAGTTGTTCTTGTAACTTGTTTTCTAAAAACCGATGCCTTACGAACACTAACAATAAAAAAAAGACAGCTAAAATGATTACGGCCTTATTATCACACTTAATAATTCGTATAAGGCTTAAACAAAATAGAATGAAGAAAGACAAGGTGGAATGTATAAGAAACAATAAAAACAAACTAATTAGCATAGCAATTAAAGTCCAGTGATAACGACAACTTGTCAATTTATTCATTGCTGAAGCCCTACTGTAATAAGGTCTTTTAATCCTTCAAAGGTTTTTGGACCGATGCCTGAAACTTGTAAAATATCTTCAGTGGCTTGAAAAGAACCATGGTCCTGGCGATACTGAATGATTTTTTGAGCTTTAGAAGGACCGATTTGTGGCAAAGTTTCTAATTCTGCTTGATCTGCTGTATTAATATTAATGAGTGTTTGCCTCTCCTCTTTATTAGAAGATCCTACCAACATTAACTCCTGGTTTAAGGCCGATGTTTTCTGCTGTGATTGCTCGTTTATGATTAGGGTATCCCATTCCGACTGACTATATACTGTAACCATCATCTGATCTTCTAACAGTAACGCTAAATTTAAGCTGTCTTGTGCCGCATCTTCAGTAAAACCTCCAGCCTTATCGATTAAATCAATTAAACGTGATCCTTGCTGTAATTGATAAACTCCTGGTTTCATAACCGCTCCCTTCAAATCTACATAAAGTTGTTTTAATACAGTGGTCTCATTTTCTTGACTGGTCATTTCCAATGCTAGTGAATGCTCTTCTGCTTGTAAATCAACAGTATCCCTTAATAAATTGTTTTGATTTAGCATCATAAAAACACATACACAAGCAACTAATATCAATAAAAATGGCTTATTTCTAATTTTTGCATAAACAGACGCTTTTTGACTTTCTTCAAAATAAGACTTCATGACTTTCCTCCTCACTTGACAATCTTAAATACAAGGAGAATTTCTTAAAGGCGCTTTTAAGACCCCCAGCATCAAAATACTGAGGGTCTTAAAATAAGCTTTGGATATCTCTTTTTATTTTATCCTTTGAGCAAGTGCTTGGGCAACATTTGGAGGAACCATTTGCGAAATATCTCCACCAAAATAAGCGATTTCTTTGATTAAACTGGAGCTTAAATAGCGATAATTTTCATTCGCAAATAAAAGAACTGTTTCAAGGCCTGGGAGTTGGGTTCGATTAACAGTCGCAATATTCGCTTCATATTCAAAATCTTGTGCCGAGCGTACTCCCCGAATAAGGGAAATCGCCTTAACTTTTTGATAGTAATGAGCAATTAAGCCATCTTCTAAGTAATCAATTTTTACATTTTTAAATGCTGCTGTAGCCTCTTCGATTAAAAGCTTTCGCTCCTCAACTGTAAAGACGGTCTTTTTTGTGGTATTCACTGCAATTAATACGATTACTTCATCAAACAATTGACTGGATCGCTCAATCAAATCTAAGTGTCCATATGTTAAGGGGTCGAATGAACCAGGAAAAACACCTACCCTTTTACTCATACTCTTCGCTCTCCTCACCTTGGTATTGATATATTCGAATGACTGTAATCCCATATTTTTTATTTTTTAATTCAAGAAAATTAGGGATTTCTTTTACGGAATGCACTTCGTCAGCCTCAAGAACTATTAAGCAACTCGGATTTAGAAAATCATTTTTGATTAACCACTCTAAGTCTTGCTCAACTTGATTTTCAGCGTAAGGGGGATCAAGAAATACAAGGTCAAAGGCTCGTTGGTTTTTTAGACCCCAATCTAATAACTTTGTCCGGTTTTTGCCACTTAGAAGTACAAACTTTTCTTCTTCTTTTGTCATCTTTATATTTTCTTTAATCGTTAAAACGGCTCGCCGATCTTTCTCGCACATAACAGCTCCTGCCAGTCCTCTTGAAACAGACTCTATGGCCAAAGCTCCTGATCCCGCGTAAAAATCCAAACAATAGCCATCAATCGGTAATCGATTAGCCAAAAGGTTAAACATCGATTCTTTTATTTTATCGGTTGTAGGCCGTGTGTTTTTCCCGGGAACCGCCTTTAAAGGACGAGATCGATAACTTCCTGCAATGACTCGCATCATACCACCTACTTCTTATCTTTTGCTTCTGGGACGATTTCTTGGGCGAGATCTTTAAAGAATTCGTCAAAGGAAACCTCTTCTTCCTCTTCTGCTTTTAAATCAGGATCAATTCGATCCTTTATAGCATCTTTAAAAGTCATATCGATATCATCTCGGTATGAAACCTCTACTTCCCGCACAAAATTTAATTTACGCAAAGAAGATAAAGTTTCATCAAGCTGAGAATCATTCACGTACATGATGGCATATTTCAAGCGTTCACTTAAATAATGTACTGTGCCATATTTTCTTAATTGCTTCCATTGTTTAAGACTATATAACCATACAACAAGCGATTTTCTTTTTACTGCTTCAAATGTCATTAGCGTCCACCTTTCAAATTGGATACTTTTGAGCGATTAGTTGTTTGTCTCATCCGAGCTTCTTCACTGATGAATTTTTGAACAATGCCTATTATTATCAAATTGACTACCATGCTCGTCCCTCCATACGATATAAAGGGAAGTGTCACTCCAGTAAGGGGGATTAAACTTGTCAATCCTCCAATATTTACAAATGTTTGCGTAAAGATTAAAATAGCAAATCCCGTAATACAAATACGGTGAAACAATTTACTCATCATACTGGCTGTTCTGAGTAAGTAAAAAACTAAACCAAGTAATGTTAAGATTACAGCGCTTACCCCTAGCAATCCTGTCTCTTCTGCTATCACTGATAAAATAAAATCTGTATGAGCGGCAGGAAGCATTTCTTTTATTACTCCTTGACCTAAGCCCACACCGAAAAGGCCACCATTAGCGATTGCTTTATAGGATTGAATGACTTGATAGCCTGTCCCATGTTGATATTTAAACGGATCAATGAAAGATCCTAAACGTTCAAAAAAGTGCCTTCCAGTACCCACAAAATAGTCTGCAAAGTATATTGAAACAATATAGATAACTATAGTAACAACAATAAAAAATAACAGAGAAAGAATATTCTTCTTTCTTGATAAATTAAAAATCATAAACAGAGAATAAGCACAAAAACCAATAAGTACTGTTGTGCCTACATCAGGCTGAATTAAAACAAACATTGCCGATATTATCATTAAACCAAAGGGCAAAATGATATACCAAAAAGAAGACTTTTCTAGTGCTATCAAATAAGTTCTTTTAAAATAAACAGCCAGTCGACTACATGTGAGCACCATAGCTATTTTAAATAGCTCAGAAGGTTGAAAATTATATCCTCCAATATTGATCCAAGAAGATGCCCCTCCTCCTTCCTGACCGAAGAAAGTAGCATAAAAAATTAAAACCATTGTTAGAAAATTGAGTATATTAATTAAAAAGATGTTAGAAAACCATCCGTTTGGAACAAGCCGAACGAGTAAAATCATGCAAAAACCAATCAAAATTGAGAGGGCTTGCTTCTTCACCATGGCTAATGGATCTTGTGACATGGTAGAAGAAAAGACGGCTAACATGGAAAAAAGTAGTAAAACAATGACAATAAGACTTAGTAACTTATCGCCCTTTCCATATAGATCAAATTTTTTCTTAAAGCTTGTGATAAAACGCTCTTTATTCATTTCTTTAGAATCTACTTCTCTAGTTTTAGGAGTGATGTAAAAGACTTTGTTTTCCATAATTATTCCTCTCTAATTCGCTAAAAACATTATAGCATAAAGCATCAGTAGTGGGTATTTATGAAAATAAGATCGGGATTTACTCTGACTAGGAATTAAAAAAGCACTTACTTTTCTTAAGTTTAAAAACTTGGAAAGTAAGTGAAAACTAAATAGATAGTTTTAAAAATAATCATTATACTTATTTATTCATAAATATTATGCTGAAAAGCGTTCTGCAACTTTGTCCCAATTAATAATAGACCAGAAAGCTTTAACGTAGTCCGGACGTCTATTTTGATAGTTTAAGTAGTAAGCATGCTCCCAAACGTCTAAACCTAATAAAGGAGTTAAACCTTCAGTTAAAGGATTGTCTTGATTTGGAGTGCCTAAAACTTTTAGTTTGTCGCCATCTTTAACTAACCAACCCCAACCTGATCCAAATTGACCGGTTGCAGCTTTTGTAAATTCTTCTTGGAATTTTTCGAAAGACCCAAATTCTTCATCAATTTTCTTAGCTAAGTCTCCAGAAGGCTTGTTGTCTTCTTGAGGAGCTTGTAATGATTCCCAGAATAGCGAGTGGTTATAGTGGCCTCCACCATTGTTGCGAACAGCTGTTTGAATATCACTTGGAAGTGATTTTAAGCTCTTGATAATTTCTTCAATCGATTGGTCAGCATACTCGGTTCCCTCAACGGCTGCGTTTAATTTAGTAACATAACCATTGTGGTGTTTAGTATGGTGAATCTCCATGGTTTTTTGATCAATAGCGGGCTCTAAATTATCATATGCATAGGGTAATTCAGGTAATTTGAATGTCATTTTTACTCCTCCTAATTCTGTTATGATCTTTATCATATCATGCCACTATAGTCAGACAAAGAAATATGCTTATATATCTATTCACAAAGGCATTGAACCCAAAGATACTCTTTTATTATCTTCGAGTTCTATGTTTATATTATTTTTTATTTTTTTTCGCTTTTTCACGGGTTGATTTGTCTAGAATACGTTTGCGTAAACGGATTGCCATTGGTGTAATTTCACAATATTCATCATCTGCCATGAATTGTATAGCTTCTTCCAATGTCATTTTTTTAGTGGATTTAATCACAGCTGTTTGGTCTTTGTTAGCTGAACGGACATTCGTTAATTGTTTTGCTTTAGTGATATTAACCGTCAAATCATTCTCACGATTATGTTCGCCAACAATCATTCCTTCATATACCTCCGTACCAGGTTCAACAAAAATCGTTCCACGATCCTCAAGATTCATAATTGAATATGTGGTTGCTTGACCGCTATCGATGGAAACTAAGGTTCCGTTACGACGCTGACCAAGTTCTACATTAATCACCGGACGGTACTCATCATAAGTATGGTTCATAATGCCGTATCCCCTTGTTAAAGACATAAATTCGGTTGAGAAACCAATTAAACCACGAGCTGGAATTGAAAAGACCAGACGAATCTGTCCATTGCCAGAGTGAACCATATCTGCCATTTCACCCCGACGATTACTGATAGCCTCGATAATGCCCCCCATGTATTCTTCCGGGGTATCGATTTGAAGACGTTCAAATGGTTCTGACTTAACGCCATCGATTTCTCTTATAATCACTTGCGGACGTGAGACTTGGAATTCATAGCCTTGACGTCGCATATTTTCGATTAAGATCGATAAATGTAACTCCCCACGTCCAGCCACCTTGAAAGTATCTGGCGAGTCTGTTGGCGTAACATTTAAAGAAACGTCTGTATGCAATTCCTGCATCAAACGATCTTCCAAATTACGCGCAGTAACATACTTCCCTTCACGGCCAGCGAATGGAGAATTATTGGTTAAGAAGTTCATTTCTAGAGTTGGCTCATCGATATGAAGCAATGGCATAGCCTCTGGATTATCAACTGAAGCAATCGTTTCTCCTACATAAATATCATCCATTCCAGAAATTGCAATTAAGTCTCCGGCCATCGCTTCTTTAATTTCAATTCGGTCTAATCCAAGAAAACCATATAATTTTGTCACTCGGAAATTCTTCTTAGAGCCATCAATCTTAATAACCGTTACCGCATCCCCAACTTTGATCTTGCCACGGAAAACGCGACCGATTCCAATTCTGCCGACAAAGTCATTGTAATCAAGCATGGTGACTTGACACTGCAGTGGGTCATCTGAATTATCAATTGGTGCTGGAATATGTTCAATTACTGATTCAAAAATTGGATCCATGGTATTTTCTTGGTCTTGCAAATCACTAGAAAGCGAAGAAGTCCCATTAATAGCTGAAGCATAAACAACTGGGAACTCTAATTGATCATCATCTGCGCCTAATTCAATCAATAGGTTAAGCACTTCATCAACAACTACCTCCGGACGAGCCGATGGCTTATCAATTTTATTAACAACCACTAAAGGAGTCTTACCTTCTTCTAAGGCTTTCTTCAACACAAAGCGTGTTTGAGGCATAGTACCTTCATAAGCATCTACTACCAAGATAACGCCATCAACCATTTTCATAATACGTTCTACTTCACCACCGAAGTCTGCGTGTCCAGGCGTATCCATGATATTGATCCGTGTTCCCTTGTAATTTACAGCTGTATTTTTAGCTAAGATGGTAATGCCACGTTCTCTTTCAATATCATTGCGATCCATTGCACGATCGTCTATCTGAGCTCTAGCATCTAAAGTATCCGATTGCTTAAGGAGCTCATTAACCAAAGTGGTTTTACCATGGTCAACGTGGGCAATGATTGCAATATTTCTTATGTCATTTCTTATTTTCATTAAATTCTCCTAATTTTCTTTTGAATTAATTATCTGTAATACTTCCTCATAAACTGCAGCGTTAGAGAAGAGACCAGGATTCGCTGTTAAAAGGTTCAGATCCTGTCCGTTAGGTTGACTATACTTAAAACCTAAAGTTTCTAAAATTGCTACTCCCGCTGCAAAATCCCACGGCATTAAACGACTTGCTAAATAAAAAGCGGATTCCCCTCTAATAACGGAAATCATTTCATAAGCTGCACAACCATAAGACCTTGAACCCAGAGATGCATGTAATAATGCTTGACTATTAAATTGGTTTTCAACTAAAATGTGGGCGTTTGTCACCATAAGCCCTTGCTCTAACGAATTAATTTCTAATGGTATCAGAGGACGATCATTCAAAAAAGCGCCTTGACCGACAAACCCATAATAAAGATCGCCTTGCATTACATCATAGATATAGCCCGCTAGCGGCCGACCGTCTTTATATATACCAATCATGACGCCAAAAAAACGCCCTTGCTTGACAAAATTCAAAGTTCCATCAATCGGGTCAATTATCCATAAGACTCCATGAGTCTCTTTAATCGAATGTCCCTTTCCTTCTTCGCCTAATACACGATGGTCGGGATAGTAAGTGTTAATTTGTTGGGTAAAATAGGCTTCTACTTCTTTATCCATCCGTGTGACTAAATCACTTGCGTTCGTTTTTTCTTCAACCATTAAATTGGTATTCAAGGAAGCGATCAACGAGTCCCCAGCTGTTTTTAACCAAGATATTACACGTTGATGTAATTGAAAATCCATAGTGACCTCCTAAGGCATTTTTAACGTTTGGGAATCTTTCAATGTTTTAGCTTTTTGCATGCATCGATAGATAGAGTATCCCGAAGCCGCTTGAAATTCACGATCAATTTGTTTTTCTTCACTTATCGAATTGACAATTTCTTTAAATGCTCGATACTTATCTTTAATCCGTTCTACTCTAATTCCTCTTTCATAGGCGGATTCAACCCCTGCTAAAAAATCAACAACGATCGTAATTTCTTGACTTGACCAATCTTCATTTAATGGATAGGAATAACTAGACATCTTATTACACCTCCAACAAATTCATTTCGGTTAATACTAATATAACGCATTTTTACGCAAATGAAAAAGTATTTCGAATATAAAACGTTTTCTTAATAAGATACATTGTTCTACTCAATCAAAAAGCGGATCCTAGTCAATAGAGCATACTAATTACCGTCAAAAACTCCTCACATTCAATATTTTGAACGCCTCAAATATAAAATGTTAAAAATAGTGTTTTATTTGCAACGTATCTTTTTATCTTTCATTCATGGTTCTGTTTCTTGCTTGTTTAGAAAGGCATAATGCTCCGGTGAAAGAGTGTTGGTAAACTCTCTTTCCACTTTCGGGACTACTTTGAGCGTTAAGCATACTTTTCTTATTGTCAGCCCACTTTTATAATAATTAATGAGGGGCTAGAAAGTAACTTGGAAATTCGGTAAAATTTTGTTAGCGAACGATTAACTTTTCAAGCCCCTTTGATAGTTGAAAAGTGCTTTCGATCATTTCTTCTGGATTAACAGTTAATCATGGCTGAAAGGAAGGTATCTTGTGAAAAAAATATATATTACCTTATCAAATTTAATCATGTTACTACTAGTTATAAATGTTATTAATTTTCCGCTGAGATATTTACTTTTTCTCAGTATCCAGGGGTTCAAATCATAAATTTTGATCAAAATATTCAGCGTGATGAATTTGAAGCAGCATTACATGATTTTGCAGTACAACATGAAATTCTCGTGGGCCGAAGAATAGTAGAACCAAATGAATCTGGCCAGACAAATTTTACTTATGCACTGTACGGTAATAAAGAATTGCCCAAAGAAATTAACAAAGCAAATTATGAAAGTGTTCAAAACAGTGACTTAGCAGCGAGTTATTTGGTTTTTGAAGGGGCATCATCTCTATCCACACTAAAGAAAACTTTTGAAGAATATGGAGCTAATACAATGGTTATTCCTGCGACGAGTTCTTTTCAAAATGCAAAGGATTTGTACTTACATTCCTCTATCATCATCACGCTAGCAATTCTACTGTTGACTTATTTTTCACTGACTTTAATACAAATTATAAAAAAAGCAAAAGAAATAGGCATCAAAAGAATTTCAGGTGCAACTACAAAGACAATCTATCACCAATTGATATCTCAGGATATACGCTATGTTATTATGATGATATTTATTACAACCTGTCTTTCAGGCCTTTTGCTAAAAATAATCGGACATTCAACGTGGTATCTTTTTAGCATTATATTCTATTCTTTAATAATTTTTAATAGCATCCTTTTGTTTTTAAATCTCTGTTTGAGTCTAATATTTTATATCTATACTGACCAATACAGGCTTTATTCAATTATAAAAGGAAAATTACCCTATCGTTTTCTGGTAATTTTCATGCTATTAGGTCAAGTATTTTCTGTAATTATTTTAGGTTATACGATTGATCAATCTTTAACCCTTGCGGATTCACTACATACTCTCCGGGCAGCTTCTAATAAATGGGAAGGTAATGCTGAGTTATTTGATATTAAATTTGGGCTCGCGCCGTTGATAAATTCTTCTAAACATGACAAACAATCCTTCAAAAAATGGTATTCTTTTACCCAAGAAGCATTAAATGAACAGGATGCTTTCTTTATCAAAGTTCAAAATAATGGTTTGGAAGAAAATGGGTTTTCTAATCCAGGTCCAACTCAAGATGCTAACCTATTTAATAAAGTAATGTTTGTAAGTCCGAATTATGTCAAGAGAGAAGCGTTAGATTTATCTGAAGAAAAAATTGAAAGGTTTAATCATTTAATTCTAGGAGAATTTGGTCTTATCATTCCTAGAGAACTTCAAGATTCAAAAAATCAAATTGAAAATTACTTTATAGATTATTTAAAAACGTTCAGTCGCGAAGGTGTCGAAAAGGACTTTAAAATATTATATGATGTAAAGCCAATTACTTTTTTTTCTGATCGTTTGACTTCAGTATTCTTGTACAATACAGAGAATTTTTCAGAAGAAGGTCTATCCAATCAACAGTATCTATCTGAGCCGATTATAGTTGTGATGTCACCAGAATCTACGGGTAACACTTTGCCTTCATATATGCATTGGACGATTAATGCCGCTAAAAACATTAAGTATACAGGGTATGATAAAACAATTCGTCTTTTAAAAAAATATGATTTATATTCTAAGATATCTTATTTGGTTAATTCAAGACAAACATACTTGGAAAAAATTACTAATTATAAAACTCATTTAATCACTCATTTGTTTGCTTCCTTTTTCGCATGTTTATCCTCATTATTACTTTTCATTTGTATGAATCAAGTTTATTTTAACCAGTTCCGTCGTGATATTTTAATAAAGAGAATCTCAGGGTTAAATTTTTGGCAAAATCATCAGGTTTATCTTGCATTGCAATTACTAATTTTTATCATCGCTTTTGGTTTATCAATGATAATAGCTAATCATAAAGTGAGTGTTTTAATCAATATAATCATCTTTTTGTCAATCGCTTTATTATCCCTAGTATTCCAAGCAAAAAAAGAAAACCGTCAGTCTTTAACCCTCTTGAAAGGAGCTTAACATGATTCAAGTAACTCATCTTCATAAAAATTTCGGCCAACGTTCCCTATTTGCTGACTTGAATTTGAACTTTGAAGCTGGCACGTCCTATGCCCTAACCGGTCAAAGCGGATCGGGGAAAACCACATTATTGAATATGATTGCCCATCTTGAAGTTTATGATCAAGGACAGATCCTCTTTAAAGGCCAAGATCTTAAATCGATTAAAGACTTCGTCTTCTTTCGTGATTATTTAGGTTACCTCTTCCAAAATTTTGGCTTAATCGAGAATGAAACCGTTGAAGCCAATCTAGCATTAGGTCTAATCGGAAAGAAACTAAGTAAACCGGACAAAAAGACTCGCATGCATGAAATCTTGGACCAAGTAGGCTTAAATTATTTGAAGTTAGATCGCAAGGTCTTTGAATTATCTGGTGGAGAAGCCCAACGAGTCGCACTTGCTAAAGTAATCTTAAAAGATCCGCCTCTCATCCTTGCAGACGAACCGACTGCATCGATTGACATTGAAAACGCTAAGGCTATCATGAAAAAACTCCTCTATCTCAGTAATGATAATCGTGTCATCCTCATTGCCACCCATGATCCTTTAGTTTGGGAGATGGTTGATCAAGTAGTGGATTTGAATTTATTGAGTCAGGTTCATTAACATTTCGCAATCACTTCCTTAATACTTATAGCGCTAAAGCCAAATAAATTACTCTCCGGAATGAATA
The DNA here is from genome assembly GCF_050409485.1 of Facklamia sp. P12945. Classification (NCBI taxonomy): domain Bacteria; kingdom Bacillati; phylum Bacillota; class Bacilli; order Lactobacillales; family Aerococcaceae; genus Facklamia; species Facklamia sp. P12945. The sequence goes on along the minus strand of NZ_JBNUPJ010000011.1, from coordinate 40,217 downwards.
TGAACTATTTGAAGTAATTATGAAATCTTTTATTATGATGTGATAAGCTCAACGTATGATAATCACCGATTGGCAATTATTCTGGTACAAATCACGTCAGATAAATTAATAGCATCGATCTTCTCCTTTTTAAGTGAGTACTTATTTATTGCCAATGCGCTTTTATCTAATATAACCATTTGCCTCATAAAGCTAGCAGGATTGGATCATTGTTACACGAAGCCGATTGCAAATATTAATCTATGTCCCTTCGGCTGCTAACTTCTCGATGGAAGGTTGTTGTCGCACTTTTGACTGTATTAGGCAGATAAAAAAGAGAAGACCCATTCACATTTTGGTCTTCTCTAGCACTTAGTTTTCGCTACCCTCTATAGTTAGAAACGCTAGCCATTCATACGGCTTCACTAAATGTCCTATTTTTCTCTAAATTAATGGAAACTTGTTGTCATACCCAATCGATCCATTGAAACAATCTCATCAGCCATTGTCCAAATAGATGGATTATGAGTAGCAAGGATAATGAGTCTATTCTCATCTCTCAAGGAGAGCAAAATTTCCATAATCGCTTTAGCTGTCTCAGGGTCAACGGATGCAGTCGGTTCATCCGCTAAGATAAGAGGAGGGTTTTTAAGAATAACCTTAGCTAAAGCCACGCGCTGTGATTCTCCGCCTGATAATTCAAATATTTTCTTATTGAGACTTAAATAAGAGAGTCCGACACGCATCAAAGCTTCTTTTTCCTTCTTGTGTTGCTCAGTTTTACTAATTTTTTGACCAATTAGACCGAGTTTTAAGTTTTCTTCAATCGTCTGACTTTCTATGAGACCAAAATTTTGAAATAAATACCCCAACTCCTGACGGAAGAATTCACTCGGTTGATACTTGCTCAAATCCTTATTCCGACAGAAAATCGTCCCATCGTAACTTTCAAGTTTCCCCATCCTATTCATAAGCGTTGTTTTACCACTACCACTTGAACCAATCAAAGCAAAAACCTTATTGGCTTCAAAAGTCATAGAAAGATCTGAAAATAAGACACGGTCACCAAACTGTTTGCCCACTTTTTCTAATCGAATCATCTTAGGCTCCTTTCAAAATTAGCATCGCCATTTTATTTTCCTTTTTCATTTGCAAATGCAATTGTAGGACTGAAATGCCGGCAAACAGTAAGAATACCAAGCAAGCAAGCACGATATCCGTTACAAGAAAGACGCTGCCAATAACACCCAGCAAGAAAACAAGTATCTGCGCTAGCAGATAGTTTCTATGAATTTCTAAGAAACGAAGGCCTGCTATGCGTTTAATAAAGATATCGCGTCGAAATTCTTCAAAATAAAGTTGATTCATCGTATGAAACATTAAAATAGACGTCACAATGCCTAATACTGCCCCAGCAATCATTGCCCAAACTTCTCGTTGCAGATTATCCAGTAAGGTTTGATGGATTTGATACCCTGTCTGAAGTTCAGCCACCCAATTTTCAAGTCCGTATTTTGCAATCAGTGATTGGGCATCTCCTAAACGATCAAAAAAGAAATAGGACGATAGCGTTTGCTGCCAAAACAAGTAAGATTGTTCACCCGTTGAATGTGGAGTCAAAACAATGATAATCGGATCTTTAAGGATTGTTGATAGGAAAGGGGCGTTGCATTATAGACAAATCGCTGATATCCCGTTTTTAAGTATGCAACAGTCGCCTTCATTTTTTGACGGTTATCCTGGCTAGCCATAAGCGTTGTTGTAGCGTCTTCAAAGACGGTCTGGTAATGACTTGCATTTGATTGAAGCTTATCTGGCAAAAGGAGAACGAACTCACCTACAGCTAACTTATTTAGTTTCCTGTCGATTTCGGGAGGCACTGCAATCTGTTGCCGTTTTAAATAGCTAGGAGTGACAATCAAGACGTTGCCTTGTGGTTGATAAAGCTCATGATCAGATAAGGGTAGACTAACAGTACTTGGTCCTCTTTGAAACCCTTGTTCTGCTAAATAATGCCTTGAAAGAATCGCACGATTTTCTGAGATGGCTTGATCCATCAATTGAAACCATGTTTGTTGTTTCTCAATCATTTCTTTCTTGTTTCCGATTGAGCCACTTCGGGCAAAATTCAGAGAGACGAGCTGATTTTCTTTTTGCCAAATAGCCTGACCTTGTTTTTGCTGTTGCAAGGCATGGGTATAATTTAGTGTCCAACTAACCCCTATAGAAACAATAATGAAAGCTAAAAATTGACCCATTAAAATGAGACTAATGATTCCCCTCACCGGAATTTGTCCTTTTATAACCTGCATCAAGTGCACTTTTTTAATACCGACTGCAAATAAACTAGCAAAGAATAAGGAAATAATCAGCAAAAAAAGATTGTAAAGGAATAGACCCGCTCCTATTGTATAAAAAGCTATCAAAGGGGTTGAAACTACTGATTTTAGAATCATTGCTAACAGGAAACCAGCGCCTAGACCGATTGAAAGGTTAACGAGGTCTCGACCAATGGGTCTGAGAAAAATTCCCCAACGACTTTCGCCAGAAATTAAACGAATGCCCGCTGTTCTTAGAGCACGAATTTGATAAATTAAACTAAGCGCTCCAAAGGTTAAAAAGAAAATCAGTAAGCCGATGAGTTGAAAGCCATTACTAAATATGGAAGCTAGAACGGTAACCCCAGAAGGAATAGCTGGAGAGAGTCTAGTCAATCCTGCATCCTTTAATGTTGTTTTCAATAGATCTAGGTCTAAATTTCCCTTAAAGATAAAATAGTTAGTCAGTACACTACTCGTTTTAGCTGCTTCCCTTGATTTTGCAGTGAGACCTGGTGGTAATTTTCCAGTTCCAAAAGTGGTATAAGAAAAGACGGGCTTTCCATCTGCCCCAGGTTCTTGGTGCTGAATGGCGATGAGACTATCTGTATCTTGTGCCAATAAGGTTAAATGATCGGCCACCTTCTCAAAATCAGCCTCAGAAGAAGCATCAAATACCGAAACATTTGGATAATAATAAGAAACATAGGTATCTCCCCAAATGTTAACCACCCATACCAAAAAGAGACCCACCAATAGATTCGACAGAATAATAAAAATCCGCTTCATATGCTCCCCTCATTTTTAAAAAGCGGGACTCAACCCGCCCAATCTGATTAATTATCAAATGCTACTATGTACAACTTGATAAAATTTTAAAATCCAGCATCAAATACAACTCTTTCACCAAGGTTTGTATTGATAAAAGCGTAAGAAGTATATCTTGCATTTTTAGAATCGAAACTTTCATTATTCCGCGTTCTACTTCCGACATAAGATATCTCCTTCCAGGTATTGGCACTTAAATTCCCAAACTACTACAAAGCAACTTAATTGTTTTAACTCTCATTATAATACTCTATTATCACTCCTTTATATAAATTAAAATTATTTAGAATGTTTAATGCTTTAATGAACGGTCATTGACTATGAATTTCATTTCTAAATTGTACATAATCTCAACAATTATACGAAATTAAAAAGTTCAAATATATTCTAATATTGAATTTATATTTTTTCAATTAATTATGTTTTATTTTTAATAGCCTTTTTATTAATAGCTTACAACAATCAATTAATTGCAAATTAATTCTATATCTTATACCCGCTCTTCAGCTAGAAAACACTGAGTTTATAAAAGAGATGTAATCCCAGCTTCCCGCTTCAATTATTCTTCATTTAATCGCTAGTGCTAAAAGATGATCAGAAACTAAGAAGATTGTTCATAAAGGAATATCGACTATAAACTTCCAAGATAAAAAAGTACCACTAGGTCATGTATAGTGGTACTTGTTAAAAAATGAATGTCTGTTTCTTATAAAGAATAATCATCATTTTATGTTTTCCACTCTCGAAAACTTATGTCACATCCGCGTATTGCATAATCCTATTCCATAAAATTTTATTAAAAATTAACTAGATTTCACAAATTTTCTTTTTTAATTGGATCGTTTTACCTTTAGAATTTTTTTATGTTATAATGGGAAGTCGATTATCATAATAAAAATAAATTTGCTAAGAAAGGAAGAAATTTGTGACAGAAACTAATCCCTCGCTTGAAATTCCTAACATACACAACCCTCTTGAAACTGAACCCGTGTCCAAATTACTTAAACAATTTGCAATTCCCAGTATTATTGCCAACCTGGCCAACTCTCTTTACAATATCGTAGATCAAATCTTTATTGGACAAGGAGTTGGCTATTTAGGAAATGCAGCAACCAATATCGCTTTTCCGATAACGACGGTCTGTTTAGCCATCGGATTACTCACAGGAATTGGCGCCGCTGCTAACTTTAATTTAACTATTGGTCGAAAAGATTTCACTACGGCTCGCAATACACTCGCAACAGCCTTTGGATTTTTACTTTTATCGGGAATTCTTCTCGCTCTTGTAGTCTTTTGGCAAGCAGGTCCACTAATGAAATTTTTCGGAGCTACTGAAAAAGTTTATCCTCTGTCCGTTCAATATGTACAAATTATTGCTATCGGCATTCCTTTTTTTATGTTGAATATTGGTGGAGCAAATCTCGTTAGAGCAGATGGTAGTGCAAAATACTCCATGATAAGTGTTCTCGTAGGGGCAGCAATCAATACAGCATTGAACCCTCTGTTTATTTTCGGATTTAATTGGGGAATGCGTGGTGCTGCTTTGGCCACAATTATCGGGCAAATAGTCTCAGGACTTTTTATTCTTGCTTATATTCCAAAATTCAAACTAGTATCCATTCATTTTCGTGAAATAACTATCCAGCTGAACGAACTTTGGCAAATATTTAAACTGGGTATCAACTCTTTTGTCTTTCAGTTGTCAAATACCGTCGTTCAAATTGTCCTCAATAATACTCTTAAATTTGCCGGAGCCAACTCTATTTACGGAGCGGATATCCCAATCGCTGCTGCTGGTATTACCATTAAAATTAACACCTTGTTCATAGGTGTTGTCATCGGAATCGTTCAAGGAGCTCAACCTATTTTGGGTGTCAATTACGGTGCTAGAAACTATCAGCGCGTTAGAGACACTTTCAAATTAGAGATGAAAGTTTTAGCCGCTTTCTCATTAATAATGTTTGTTATCTTCCAAACCCTTACCCGTCCTTTAATCCGTATCTTTGGTAATGGTGAGGAGTTATACTTTACTTATGCCATGCATTACTTACGTAGCTTTTTATTCATGACGGTTATTATAGGCATGCACATTGGAATGGCAAATCTCCTATCAGCCATTGGTTATGGCTTTAAGAGTGCATTATTGGCCCTTAGTAAACAGATTTTTTTCTTGCTTCCCCTCATTTTGTTTTTTGGCCACCAGTTCGGTGTCGAACAAGTCCCTTTGGCAGCCCCTATCGCGGACGTAATGGCTTTTATCTTAGCTAGCTATGTCATTTATCATCAATTCCAATCAATGCCAAAAAAGGATCTGGGAACACTGCCACCTCTTTAAGGATGCAAATCGTCTAACCTTAAAATTTAAGCCCCCTGCATGATTTTGCATGGGGCTTAAATTTTTCCCCTAGTTGATTATTAAATACTGTCCCTTTTAGAAAACGAATAAAAAACCCCTGATAGAAGTTGTTCTATCAGGGGTTATAGAGTTATTACATGTGAATTGGCATGCCGAGTGCTGCTTCAGCTGCATCCATCGTTGCTTCACTTAACGTTGGGTGCGCATGAACAGTTAAGGCAATATCTTCAGCATTCATACCGGCTTCAATTGCGAGGGTGATTTCTGCTAATACATCTGAGGCACTTGGCCCAGCCACTTGAGCTCCGATAATGACATCGTCCTCTTTTCTTGTAACCAAACGAACAAAACCATTATAGTGATCTAAAGCTACTGCACGGCCATTACCACCGAATGGGAATTTAGTTACAGTTACATCAATCCCCGCTTCTTTAGCAGAGTCCTTAGTGTGTCCTGCTGAAGCTAATTCAGTGTCAGAATAACATACAGACGGCATGGCTTTATAATCAACAATGTCTTTTCCACCAGAAATTGCTGATGCAGCAACTTTCGCTTCGAATGAAGCTTTATGGGCTAACATGGCTCCAGGAACGATATCGCCAATGGCAAAAATGTTTGGATTAGAAGTACGTCCTTGATTATCTACTTTAACCAATCCACGTTCATCTAATTCAACACCTGCTTGTTCCAAACCACAGTTGTCAGTGTTTGGACGGCGTCCTACAGTAACCATTACATAGTCCGCTTCAACTTGAATTTCTTTACCTTTGCGCTCATAAGTTACAACCACACGGTCTCCCTTTTCCTCAGCCTTCTTAGCCATTGCGTTTGTGACAATTTCGGCTCCTAAAGCTTTTAGATCTCTTTCAACAAGACGTGTCATATCTTTTTCAAATGAAGGAATAAATTGTTTAGATCCTTCTAAGATAGTCACATTTGTTCCTAGGTTTGCATAAACGCCTCCTAGCTCTGTACCGATAATTCCACCACCGATAACCACTAGATCTTTAGGAATTTCAGGCAAGTTTAATCCACCTGTTGAGTCAATCACACGGCCTTTGAATTCAAAACCTGGAATTTCAATAGGGCGAGATCCTGTTGCAACAATTGCATTTTTGAAAGTATAGGTTTGCGCTTCTTCACCGTTGACAACACGAAGAGTATCTTTATCAGAGAAAAAAGCTTCTCCTTCAATAATCTCCACCTTATTTTTCTTAAGAAGCATTTCCACACCAGAAGTCATTTTCGCTACAACTTCATTTTGCTTCCAATTTTGGGTTTTTTCCCAATCAATTTCCACATTTGAAGTAGAAACTCCAAATGTTTCACCATGTTTTGCTTGATGATACACGTGTCCTGCTTGAATCAAGGCTTTTGAAGGAATACAACCCACGTTTAAACAAACGCCTCCTAAGTATTCTCTTTCAATAATTGCTACTTTTTGTCCAAGCTGTGCAGCACGAATAGCTGCTACATAGCCTCCAGGACCTGCTCCAATTACGACGGTATCCAATTCCATTGCGAAATCTCCAACTACCATTTGATCACTATCCTTCCATTAATAATAGTTCTGGGTCTGCAAGAAAACGTTTCACTTCATTCAGTGCACGCTGTGCAGTTGCTCCATCAACAATACGGTGGTCAAAGCTTAATGACAACTTACATACACGTCCCACAGCTAATTCACCCGCTTCATTGACAACTGGCTGTTGCACAATCGAACCGAATCCTAAGATGACTACTTCAGGATGATTGATAATCGGGCTGAACCACTTTCCGCCGGCTGAACCAATATTTGAAATAGTCATTGTTCCACCTGACATTTCAGACATCAATAATGAACCATCATGAGCCTTTTCAGAAAGCTCAACAATTTCATTAGCAATTTGGAACATATTCTTAGTATTAGCTTCTTTAATGTTTGGAACGTATAGTCCCCGTTCTGTATCTGTCGCAATACCTACATTATAATAGTTTTTGTAAACAATTTCATTAGAAACATCATCAATTGATGAATTTATCACTGGATATTGCTTAGCAGCTGCGATTAAAGCCTTCACAACATATGGAAGAAAAGTCAATTTGACCTCTTTATCAGCAGCAATGACCTTATATTTCTTACGGTGTTCCCATAGTTTAGACACTTCAACTTCATCGAATAAAGTAACATGGGGAGCCGTATGCTTAGAATTGACCATTGCCTTAGCGATGGCATTTCTAGTGCCTGATAAAGGCACACGTTCTTCACGCTCAGTTTGATTGGATACAAATGGCTTGGCTTCAGATTTTGACTGTTGAGCTTCCGTTTTAGCCGCAATTTCTTCATTTGTGCTAGAAGTAGCCACTTTTTGCTCAGACTTATTAACTGGTAACTCCATTTTGGCCGATGCGGCGAAGTTATTAATATCTTCGGCTGTGATGCGACCGTTCTTGCCGGTTCCTGCTACTCGTGTGATATCAATTGCCCTATCACGTGCAAGTTTACGAACGGATGGCATTGCTAATACGCGACGGTTCTCTACCTCTTCATCCGATAACCCTTGAACATGTGGTGACTCTTTAGTTACCGTCGTTTCAATTACTGGGTTTTTCTCAACTGGCGAGGCTGCATCATCATAAGAGTTTGCTAGCGCTTCTCCTTGTTCTTCCCTACTAGTTGAATTGTCGGTTTGACCATTGTGTTCTGGCGAGTCAATTTCAACTAAAACTTGCCCTAATTGCGCAATTTGACCAGTCTGTACATGAATTTTCTTAACGATGCCAGAAACTGGAGAAGGTAATTCTTCAATTGATTTATCATTTTGAACTTCTACTAAGGTTTCGTCTTCTTTAATTGTTTCACCTTCCTTTACGGACCAAGAAACAATTTCTCCTTCCATAATCCCTTCGCCCAAAGCAGGTAATTTAAATTGGAAAAATGCTGTGTTCGAATTAACTTTTGCTGTTTGATCTACTTTTGAATCAGATGCTTCTTTGGCTGGACTCGCCGGCGTTTCTTCTCTCTCAGGGTTAGCTTCGTTTTCAAATCCTGGCGCATCAATTTCAACAATTATTTGACCGAGCTGAGCAATTTGACCGGTTGCTACATGAATTTTTTTTATAGTTCCAGAAACTGGAGAAGGTAATTCTTCAACGGATTTATCATTTTGGACCTCGACTAAAGTGTCATCTTCTTTAATTGTGTCTCCTTCTTTAACCGCCCAAGAGACGATTTCACCTTCCATAATCCCTTCGCCCAAAGCTGGTAATTTAAATTGGAATGCCATATAATTTTTCTCCTTTTCTTAACTTGACTCGAAAGCAAGCAGATGGAACATCTGCTTGAAATCATTTATCGTCTAAAAATCTTCTAATTCCTTAGCCTTGGCCACAATATCTTCTGCATTTGGTAACCAGTCTCTTTCAGCCATTCCAAATGGGAAGATGGTATCAGGAGCAGCTACGAATCCAATTGGTGCTTTCAGAGAAAGAACTGCACGTTCAGAAATCTCAGCAATCACTTTGCTTCCAACACCCGCTTGACGTTGCGCTTCTTGAACTACAATTACTTTTCCTGTTTTTTCTACCGAAGCAATAATTGTTTCAATATCTAATGGTTGAACTGTTCTTAAGTCAAGTACCTCAACATCAACGCCTTCTTTAGCTAATTTTTCTGCTGCTTTGACCGATTCTTGTACCATAGCACCATATGCAATTAAAGTTAAGTCTGTACCTTCTTTAACAACTTTTGCCTTGCCTAAAGGAACAGTGTATTCTCCTTCTGGAACTTCCTCACGGAAAGAACGGTACAATTTCATGTGTTCCAAAAAGTACACTGGATCGTTATCTCGGATCGCTGAAATTAATAAGCCTTTAGCATCATATGGATTAGAAGGAATTACCACTTTAAGGCCTGGTGATTGAGCTAAGAGACCTTCTAATGAGTCTGCATGAAGCTCAGGTGTGTGAACTCCTCCACCAAAAGGAGAACGGAATGTAATTGGTAGGTTACGGGAAGCTCCCATACGGTAACGGGTACGCGCGGCTTGAGCTACAACAGAGTCCATTGTTTCAAAAACAAATCCATTAAATTGAATCTCAGGAATTGGACGGAATCCTTCAAGAGCTAGCCCGATAGCCATGCCACTTATACCAGATTCAGCTAACGGTGTATCCATTACACGTTCTTCGCCAAATTCTTCTTGTAAGCCTTGAGTAGCTCGGAAAACCCCACCATTTTTACCCACATCTTCTCCAAAAACAAGTGTGCGGTCGTTTGTGCGCAATTCATTGGCTAAGGCTTCTGTAATAGCCTCAATCATTGTTAATTTAGCCATAATTATTTATTCTCCTTTGCTTCAAATTTACTAATTTGTTCTTGTGTTACAAAATCTGGTGTCTCATACATATTTTTTAAAAAATCTGAGATTTTTTGTTTTGGTTCTTGGTCAGCTAATTTAATGGCATCTCTAACTTCTTCTTTTGTCCTTTGAATAACTTCTTCTTCTTGTTCTTCTGACCAAAGTCCTTTAGCAGTTAGGTAGTTACGCATACGAATTAAAGGATCTTTAGCGCGCCATTCTGCTTGAGAGCCTTCTGCTTGGTAACGTTTTGGATCATCTCCAGAAAGGGTATGAGGACCAAAACGATAACAAACAGTCTCGATTAGTACCGGTCCATTACCTGCAATCGCATATTCCCTAGCAGCCTTTGTAACTGCATAAACAGCTAAAATATCCATCCCATCCACTTGAATACCAGGAATGCCGGCTGCTACAGCTTTTTGAGCTAAAGTCGGTGCGGCTGTTTGGACAGAACGGGGCGTTGAAATCGCCCAGCCATTATTTTGAACAACAAAGACAGCTGGTGATTGATATGCACCAGCAAAGTTAATTCCTTCATAAAAGTCTCCTTGTGAAGAACCACCATCACCCGTCCATGTCATCGCAATCGCTTGTCGTTTATTCTTTTTAATTCCTAAGGCAACTCCCGCTGCTTGAACATACTGTGCACCAATAATAATTTGTGGTGGATACGCCTTTAGGTCTTCATCAAAAGTTGATCCAGCTACATGTCCTTTTGACCATAGAAAAGCCTTATGTAAAGGAAGTCCATGCTTAATTAATTGAGGAACATCACGGTAACCAGGTAACAGTACATCTTCTTTTTCAGTAGCCAATACAGTACCTAATTGAGAAGCTTCTTGACCAGAAGTTGGAGCATAGAAACCTAAACGTCCTTGACGGTTAAGCGCTGTTGAACGCTCAAATAATTCGCGAGCCCAAACCATTTCTTCCATAAATTTAACCATGTCTTCCTCAGTAACATCACCTAAAAGATCTGGATTAACAATCTTCCCCGCTTCATCCATCACTTGAACCATTGAAAAATCAAAATTATCTGGCATCAATAATTCATCCATTGTCACTTTTGCTTTAGCTCGTGCCATTCTTTCACATTCCTTTCATTTTTTGTCCTTAATAACAGTTAAATTAAAACTGTAGCAATAATTGCTCATTTTCAACGATAACACCTTAGCTGCCCAATTGCAAGAAAAAAGATGAGTTATGCATACAATCACAATTAAATCATAGGTTTTTATAATAAACTTTGATAAAAAATGCACAAAGAACTCTGTTTTATCTGTTATAATTTTCAGTGATAATCTGTTATATTTAGTGATTTTTTATGAAACAGCTTGACAATCAAAAAAAAAAAAACTATAATAATGTAGCTGTTATGTGCCAGTAGCTCAGCTGGATAGAGCAACGGTCTTCTAAACCGTAGGTCGCAGGTTCGAATCCTGCCTGGCATATTTTATAACATTAAACCACCTCAATTGTTCTCTATTAATAGAGTTCGTTGAGGTGGTTTTTATTTTGATTATTTAATATTCTGATAGGTTGCTTCTACTTATATAATTATTTCACAGATGTTTATTACCATTTATTACTCAATAGTACTAAAATACATGAAGGAAGGATATTATAAAAAAATCATAAATATACTTTTAGTATTTTTATTATCACTAGGTCTTAGCTCGTATAACAGTTTTATTGCATTTGCAAGTGACACGGAGAACTCAAGTGCTGAAACAGCTGAGCGTGAGTTAAATGGAGATAAAGCTGATTTCAATCGTTTCAATGGAGTTTATATCGTTGATGTCAATTATTTGGCTTCCAGATTTGGCAATTCAGATACTATAATTATTGACACCCGCGGTCAAAAAGAAGCAAAAAAAGGCCATGTTTCAGGAGCAATTGCTAAATCTGATATTCAATTGGTTAAAGATCAAATAACCTTAGAACCAGTGGAAGCAACTGTCAAAGATATCGATCGTACAGCTGTTATTGATACACACGAATTAACTGAGACAATTGCCAATTATAAAATCCTTGACTCACTTGAAAAAAAGGTGGTCATTTGCCTGGCGCAATTAATATTCCATATACAGAATACAGACCTTTATAATGAGGAGGTTTTATTAAAATCAAATGAAGAATTCGAAGCTCTTTTCATAGAATAAGGATTTAATAAAGAGGATGCCATCGTCACTTATTGTCCAAGCAATATTCGTTCGGCCTATATGCAATTAATTATGGAAATGTTAGGTTTTGAAAATGTTAAGAACTATGAAGGTTCTTATTATAATTGGGCAACCTTTACTGAACTTGATTAACTGATTAAAAGCCCCTTGCTGAATCTTTAATCAGCAAGGGGCTTTTATCTTCGAACAATCATGATATAAAAAATTCATTAAGCTGCGTCTTTTAAACTTATTTGTTAGCTCTTCCCTTATAAGATCCGTCAGCTGTTCCAATTTCTAATGCTTCACCTGCTTCAATAAAATCAGGGACGTTTACAACTAAACCTGTTTCCATTGTAGCTGGCTTGCCTGAGCCAGTAACGGTTGCTCCCTTAATCGAAGGTTGAGTTTCCGAAACAGTCAAGACAACCGTTCCTGGTAATTCAACTCCGATTACTTCATGACCGAAGAATTGAATTTTACAGTTCATATTATCTAATAAATAGAATAGCTCATTTTCAATGGTATCAGCTGGCAGTTCATATTGCTCGTATGTTTCTAAATCCATAAACACAGCCATACCGTCCATTTTGTAAAGATATTGAACTTCTTTAGTGTCTAAATATGCGCGTTCAAACTTTTGATCAGGTCGAAAAGTAGTATCATAGGTTGCACCTGAGCGAACATTACGAAGCTTCATACGCATAACAGTATTTCCTTTACCCGGTTTATGGTGACTAGCTTCTAAAACTTTAATCAAGTTTCCCTCGTCCACAAAAGTCATACCGGCTTTTAAATCTGTTGCTGAAATCATCTTATCTTCTCCTAACTTCTTCAAATTACTTAAGTATTATATCATAGAATATTAAATTCAAACAATCTATTCTCTAGATTAGCTAATACTTAAACTAAATTATTATTAAATCCTTGTTAGCATACCAAGGCGCTTGCTCATTAATATGATCATAAAACATGATACCATGCAAATGATCAATTTCATGCTGAGCTACCACAGCTTGATAATTCCTTAATTTTAAACTATGTTCATTCCCTTCCAGATCTTGATACTTGAGTGTTATTCTTTGTGGACGAGGCACATAACCTTCTACTTCACGATCCACTGATAAGCACCCTTCACCTTCACTTAAAGCGACTTCCTGAACAGAGTGTCTCGTAATCACTGGGTTAACGAAAATTTGACTCATTTCTTCACCAGAAATGTTGCCTTCATCATCAAATTGATAAATATGCATAGCAAATATCTGTTTGCTTATATTTATCTGTGGGGCTGCTAAACCTACCCCCGGTCTTAACCCATATTTTTCTGCTTTTTCCTTATCTTGGCTATTCTTTAGAAACTCTAACATTTCCATGGCTTTTTGTTTTAACGAAGGTTCCATTGGGAAAGTTACCTTTTTTGCTTTTAAACGCAAGGTTGGGTGACCTTCTTTAATAATATCTTTCATCGTTAACATTTTCATCCTCCTTTATAGTCTCTGCTAGTCATTTTGTTTACGACGGTATCCTGTCACTCGATAGAATTGATTTTCTTCATCGAAGTCTAAACTCTCGACTAGCGTATTTTGTTGGTAATGCGATAAGAGGTCTGCTTCTTCGGGTAATATTTTTACAGAGTATGCCTCAGCTGACTGAATACAAAGAGCCCAAATCGCTTCTTTTAATTTTTCAATGTCCGTCGCTTCTAAAGCGGAAATCGTTATATTTGGTTTTTGAACAGCAACAAATGACTCTTCCATTGCATCTTTTTTATTATAAACCGTTAAAACCGGAATATGGTCTGCTTCAATATCTTTCAAAATACGGTTGACTGTTTCTTCATGCATGAGATGGGCAGGATTGGAAGCATCAACCACATGTAGTAAGACATCCATATAACGGATTTCTTCCAATGTTGACTTGAAGGATTCGATTAATTGAGTAGGTAGTTCTTCAATAAAACCGACGGTATCTGTCAAAGTAAACATTGGGTGACCATGAATGGCAAATTGTCTAGTGAGAGGATCTAGAGTGGCAAATAATTGATCTTGTATGAAAGTTTCACTTTCCGTTAATTGACTCAAAATAGTCGATTTGCCAGCATTAGTATAGCCTACTAAGCCAATGTTAAACTCACGACCACTGTGGCGATTTTCGCGTGTTCGTTTACGATGCTGCACCACTTCCTGCAAATCTTTTTTTATTTGGGTAATGCGAGAGCGGATATGACGGCGATCGGTCTCTAATTGCGTTTCACCTGGACCTCTGGTACCAATCCCTCCTCCCAAACGAGACAGTGACTTACCTTGGCCACCAATTCTTGGTAATAAATATTGATATTGCGCTAAGCCAACTTGTAGCTTTCCTTCGCGACTCTTAGCTCGCATGGCAAAGATATCGAGGATTAATTGAACACGGTCAATGACTTTCACACCTAATTCAGCCTCAATTACTTTGTTCATACTTGGTGAGAGTGCATTAAAAAAGATAACTAGATCAATAGCGTCACTTTCTACATAGAGCCGGATTTCTTCTAACTTGCCAGACCCAACGGCAGAATGATGATTGAGTCTGGGTAAGTTTTGTATCATTGTTTTAATGACCACACCCTTTGCTGTTTGGGTCAAGGATTCCATCTCTGAGATTAATTCCATAAAACGATCTTCTTGATAAGTATCCGTTCGGATACCCACTATTAGGACTCGTTCAGGCCCTTTTCTTGTTTCAATCATTTTTCTCCCTTTCAATTTCTTCTAGGAAATTTGCGATTAATTCATTTGCTTCATCTTCATAATCTGGATTGCTTAAATCAATCCAATGCTGATTTTTCATGCGGTTACGATACCAAGTTAATTGTCTTTTTGCATAGCGCCGGCTATTTTGCTGGATAGTCGTAATCGTTTCTTTAAGTGATTGATTTTGCTCAAAATAAGGCCACCACTCTTTATAGCCAATACCTTTCATACTTGAAAGCTCTAGATTTTTGTTAAGCTGATACAGCTGATGGACTTCATTTTCCAATCCTTCTTCGACCATTAATTCAACTCTGCGGTTAATTCGACTATACAATTCCTCGCGCGGACGATTTAAAATAATCAATAATTCATTAAACCGTGATTGACGGTTACTTATATCGGTCTGACTTGAAAAAAGTTTGCCTGTTTGCTTAATAACTTCTAAAGCTCGTACAATCCGACGGCCATTTTGTATTGGGATTTTCTTTGCAGCTAAAGGGTCGATAGCATTCAATTCTTGCCATAGAATACCTTCGCCTTCGTTTTGCAATCTTTCTTCTAAATGTTTACGGTAGTGAGAATCCATTGATTCCTGACCACCAAATGAAAGGTCATAAAGTAAACCCTCTAAATAAAGACCTGTCCCCCCCACTAATATGGGCAAGTCTCCTTCCGCCGAAATTTGTTCGATTGCACGATTGGCATCGGCCTGAAACTGACTGGCATCATAATTATCTTGCGGGTCGTAGATGTCTAAGAGATGGTGAGGTACTCCTGACATTTCTTCCGATTTAATTTTTCCTGTTCCAATATCCAATCCACGATATACTTGCATTGAATCCGCATTAATAATCTGCCCTTTGAAACGTTTAGCCAAACGGATTGAAAGAGTGGTTTTCCCAACTCCTGTTGGTCCTGTAATCACTACTATCGGTAGTTTATTCAAACAAAAACCCCCTAATTCTTTTGATAGGATGTGAGCAGGTCTTGAGCTACTTGTAGACTGGATTCAGATTGTACTTCACCAGACATCATGCCAGCAATCATGGCTACTCGCTCTTCTTCTGATAAATAATCCACTTGTGTAACCGTGCGCTCTTGATTAATTTCTTTTTTAATAATTAGCTGTTGATTGGCTGCGGCAGCTACTTGTGCTAAATGGGTGATGCATAAGACTTGTTTATTTTGAGCGATTTTAGCCAGTTTACTCGCTATAGCACTAGCGACTCTACCAGAAACCCCTGTATCAATTTCATCAAATATTAAGGTCTCAACTGCTTGATTTCTTGCGAAAATTGTCTTCAAGGCCAACATAAATCGTGAAAGTTCACCACCAGATGCTATTTTAGCCAGTGGTTGACTTTCTTCTCCCAAATTAGTCCTTGAGTAGAATTCAACTTGGTCCATACCCGCTTCATTCAAACGTAAATAAGAATTGGAAAAGAATGGTTGCAAATTAGAATCAGACTCTACCTGTCGCATCTTGACCTCAAATTCAGTATGCGGCATGTAGAGTTCTTTTAATTGACCTTCAACTTCTGAGACAATTGCTTTGGCTGCTTCTTTACGGAGATTGGATATGCTTTGAGCTAATTCAAAGGCTTCTTCATAAGTTTTGAGGAAGGCTTCCTGTGTTTGTTTTTGATAACTTTCAAAATGTTTAATTTGATCAATTTCCTTAACGAGTTCAAGCTGGTAATCGATTAACTCTTCAATATTACGCCCATATTTTTTTTGAACTTTTTCCAACTGACTTAGTCTTCTTTGAATTTCATCCATCACTTGTTCATCATAATCTGGCACATCAAAAGAAAAAGCAATTTCTCGGCTTAATTCTTTTAAATCTACTTGCAGGCCTTGTAAGCGCTCCTCAAATGACAAATATTGATTATCAAATCTTCCCAAGTGCTGTAACAGATAAAGCACTCGCTCAATTTGCTGATCGACACTAGCTTCTTGATCGGTCATTAGCTGGTTGATTTCATTAAGATACTGACTCATTAACTGTGCATTTTGAAGTCTCTTGCTTTGTTGTAGCAGTTGCTGATCCTCATCTGCCACTAAATCTAAATTTTTTAATTCTTCTAACTGAAACTCTAAATAATTTAAACGTTGAAGTGCATCTTGTTCGTCAAATTTCTTAGTTAACAATTGCTGTCTTAAATCTTGATAGTGATTATAAACTAGCTGATATTTTTCTTTAACTTGAAGTAAGCTCTCACTAGCAAAAAGATCCAGTAACTCAAGATGTCGTGAGGAGTCTAACAGAGCTTGATGTTCATTTTGACCATGAATATCTACCAAATAACGACCAATTCGTTTTAGCATGGTCACATTAGCTGGTCGTTGATTAATTTTAATAACATTTCGTCCACTCTTATGGATCTCGCGTTGAATCAAAAGGGCATCTTCTGGATCCTCAATTTCAATTCCAATTGCTTGCAATTGCATTAAGAGCTTTTCATTTCCTTGTAAACTAAAAAGACCTTCAATAAAGAGATTTGGGCTTCCTTTTCGCACAAACTCAGTAGACCCTCTTCCACCACATAAGATACCAATCGCATCAATAATAATCGACTTTCCCGCTCCAGTTTCCCCTGAGAGCACTGTCATCTGTTCATCAAAATCAATAGAAACTTGATCAATAATTGCAAAGTTTTCAATTCTTAAACTGATTAACATAAGGCACCTCTTTGCATTGTTTATTCAAAAGCTTGATGGCTCTCCTCCACAATTTTTGCGATGGCAATTGTTGAGTGGCTTTGATTATCTACTTGCCTAGCATTGATTAAATGCACTAAATATTCAATATTCCCTTCGCCTCCTGTAATTGGCGAATAGGTAAGCTCTTTAATAACAAAGCCAATTTTACTAATAAAGGCTAATACTTCTTCAAGGACCTCTTGATGAACTGCTGGGTCTTTTATGACACCCTTTTTACCAATCCGACTAGGTCCTGCTTCAAATTGTGGTTTAATCAAGGCAATAACAGAACCATCTTTTTTTAGAATCGGCTGTAATGGTGGCAAAATTAAAGCTAAAGAAATAAAAGAGACATCAATTGTTGCTATTGTTGGCTGTCCTTTTGTAAAATCTTCGAAGCGAGCATAGCGAAAGTTTTGCCGTTCCATTACGACTACTCTAGGATCTTGTCTTAAGGAATAAGCTAATTGATTGTAACCTACATCTAAAGCATAAGATAAGCGTGCGCCATTTTGTAAAGCCACATCGGTAAATCCTCCTGTTGAAGCACCGATATCTAAAAGTAGATGGTCTGTAATATCAATATTGAAAGAAGATAAGGCTCTTTCTAACTTTAATCCCCCACGCGATACATAAGGGAAAGGTTTCCCTTTCAGATAGAGCTCGCGATCAATCGGTATTTTTTCACCTGGTTTATCATAGCGCTGATCGTTTTGATCATAGATTTTTCCTGACATAACCAGACGGCGTGCTTGTTCACGTGAGTGAGTAATTCCTGCTTGGACCACTAGCTTATCGACTCGTTCTTTTTTCATTCATTACTCCTTATAGGTGTTTTTCAAGAGGTGATAGAAAGTTATCTAACTGTTTGAAAGATTTATGGCTAAGCTTTTCTAAATCGTTTAAAGCTTTTCTTGCTAACTTGATTTCTTCAATCAAACTCGCTTTAGCTTGTCCTACTCCTAAAAGACTAGGATAAGTTGATTTATGATTGATAATATCTGAGTAAGTTAAGCTATCCACTTCTTCATTCAAGTCTATGACATCTTTTAGATCATTATGAATTTGATACGCAACACCGTAGTGCTGTCCAAAAGTAATCATTAGATCGCTTTCAGCTTGATCAGCCTCTAAAATAATTGTAGCTGCTTTCATAGCAAATATAAATAAAAGGCCAGTTTTCATCAAATGAATTTGTTGTAACTGCTCAATGTCTATCGTTTTATTTTCTGCCTTAATGTCATAAAGCTGTCCAGCAACCATTCCAGATGAACCTGCAGCATGAGCCAATTCTCTGATCAGAGCGACCTTCTGATGGGCTTGCAAGCTTTCATCTTTAGATAAAATTGCGAAAGCATCCGCTTGAAGGGCATCACCAGCTAAGATTGCTGTGGCTTCATCAAACCTAACGTGAGAGGTTGGTTGGCCTCTTCGCAGCTTATCATCATCCATGGCTGGTAAGTCATCATGGATTAAAGAATAAGTATGGATAAATTCTAAAGCAATGGCTGTTAACATAGCCTGATCAATTTTCTTTTTGTTAAAAATCGCAATAGTTGTCAGTAAAAGTAAGGGTCTTAATCTCTTTCCACCGCTATTAAGCGAGTAGACCATTGGCTTCACCATTTCTAAAGGTGAATTTAAAGAGATAACTTGCTCTTGCAAAGCCTGTTCAAATTTGGAACGTAAGGGCCCACCTAATATCATTCTGTTTTATTCTCCTCATCTAAAGGCTGTAATCCCGATTCAGTCATCATTTTGGTAACTGTCGCTTCGGCTTCCGTTAATTCTTCTTGGCAATGCTGACTTAATGAAATTCCTTTTTGAAAGGCTTGTAAGGCATCTTGAAGTGGTAGTGTCCCTCTTTCTAATTGTTGAACAATTTCTTCTAACTCTTGTAAAGCTTGTTCAAAACTAATGGTTGATTCTACTGTTTTATTTTCTGTCATCGATTAATCCTCCCTATCTATTGGCTCATTTTTATCGAGTGATTCTACTAAAACATTCGCACGCCCCTTATATAATTGGATATTTAAACGGTCTCCTTCAGTTAATTGATGACTTGAAGTTACTTGTTGACCTTCTTTTTCAACTAAAGAATATCCTCTTGCCATTATTTTCAGCGGACTATATGCATCTAATAAGGCACTTGCCTTCATGTGCCTATCGTATTTTCTTCTTAAATAATCATTGAAGGAGCGTTGTAAACTTAGTTGAAGTGTCCCTAATTTTTCTTGACGGTAGCTAATTTGTTGTTGAGGATTATAAGCATATACAGCCTGTTTTAGTTGATTGATTTTTTGTTTTTGGCGTGAAAAATATTGTTCTTGACGCATTTTCAATCGTTCATTTAAATGCATAACACTCTGCACGTAGGATTGGTACAGTCTTTCTGGCTGAGTAAGAACATATGATCGAGCAGATCTTGCCAGACGCTCTTGAGACCATTCTAAGCGCCCTCGAAAAGCATTTATTAATCGTACTTGTTGCTGGCTAATCGTCATTAAAACTTCTTGCAGCACAGGAACAGATAGTTCCGCTGCAGCAGTCGGAGTTGGAGCTCTTAAATCAGCCACTAAATCAGCAATCGTAGTATCGGTTTCATGGCCAATCGAAGATATTACTGGCAAGGGACATGCAAGAATAGCATGGGCAACTCCTTCATCGTTAAAACACCATAAGTCCTCAATCGAACCACCTCCGCGTGCTAAGATAACACCATCGAAAGAAATAGTGCTTTCTTCTAGCCGCTTAAATGACGCAACAATTTCTTTAGCCGCTTCCTTACCTTGAACTTTAGTAGGAAAGACAACAATTTCGACAATTGGATAACGACGTTGAACAGTCGTAATAATGTCACGTATGACAGAACCCGATGGGCTAGTTATCACTGCTAGTCGTTTAGGATATTTACATATTTTTCTCTTGGGACGATCAAAAAGTCCCTGGGCTTTCATTTTTTCTTTTAATTGTTCAAGTGCTAGGTATAAAGAGCCAATTCCATCAGGCTCAATATTTTCAACATAAAGTTGATACCTTCCTCCACCTTCATAAACTCCTACTCTAGCCGTTACAAAAACTTTCATGCCTTCTTCTAATTGGAATTTTAAACGGTGAAATTGACTCTTGAACATAATCGCATTAATTTGGACTTGGCCTTCTTTTAAAGAAAAATATTGATGAGAATTAGGACGATAACGATAGTTAGAAATCTCTCCCAAGACTCTAATCCTTTGAATATGCGGGTCACGATCAAATTTTTGACTGATATATTTTGATAAGGCTCCTACCGTGATATAGTTCTTTTGATCTTGGGTCACTCCATCACCTCTCTTGATATCATTCTTTTCTATTTTAGCACAATCTAATTCAGAGAACTAGAAAACAAAAAGAACCAGGCAATCATTGACCCTGGTTCTTTTTATAGCTTAAGACCATCTATCAGTTTACACTGGATCGACACTCTCTGTCTCTTCAGTTGGAACTGTCTCATCCACGCTTTCTTCACTTGGTGCTTCTTCCTCAAGAAGTTCTTCTGTTGGCTCTTCTGCAGGGGTTTGAGTTTCTACAGAATCAACTGGCTCTTCAACCATTTCTTCTAAAGTTGTTTCTTCTTCAGTGGATTCAACTGGTGTGTAACCAGGAATCCTATAATCAACTGGGATTTTATTAGCAATATAATTATTTTCAACATTGACACCATAAACAGCATTGAAATCATAGGTATCCTGATTTAATGGCACAGCTTCCATGGATACTGGGTCAACTTCACTAATTACTCCAGTTTCTAAATCGTATTCAAAACGTGCTACTGTGGTGATCTTAGTAGAGCTATCTTCTGCTACAGATAGACTAATTACTTTATCGTCTTGCTCAATGTCAGTATAGGTATAAACTTGTGGAGCAAATCCAGTAGCGTTAGCTATTAACTGAATTATCTCAGCTAAGGATGCATCAGAACTTTCAAGATTTTCAGCTTCTTGTAATTTAGCCATCCACAGATCTTTGATTGGTTGGAATTCAAAGCCTTCATTTTCAGCCGCTGCTTTTAAATCTCCTTCAAAAGAAGCTGTATATTGATAAAGCAATTCTCTAAAATTATCTAACTCTGCTTTCGTTTCAACTGTAAGCTCTGGTTGGATGGCTTCAATGATAAAGGTATGGGCATAGATATCATCTACACGGATCCCCTGATCGACTGCTTGCTTGAAACGATTGTATAAAGCAGGTAAAATTTCGTGATACTTTTCAGTATCAGAAAAATCAGGTGTTTCTACTGCTTTAATTTCATCAATAGTCATTTTAGGCTCTAGTTGAGCAAGAATATTGTCCCATTTTTTGTCTTCGATTGATGCATCTAGTTGTTGAACAGTGTCTTCATTAGCAGCAGCATCGGTCTGGGCAAAATCATTGGCATATTGCTCTAATTCTTGCTTCGTTTGATTAGAAATCTCTACATCGGTAGCAACTGAATTATCGACAACATTGCCATCGCCTTCAATATTAGTGTTATTAATAACATTATTTACAACTGTGTTTACAATTTCAGTCGAGTTTACTTGACCATTATTTTGAACTTGAGCAGCAACTTCTTTCTTAATTTCAGCAATAATTACGTTTACTTGTGCATCGGTTAACCCTGTTTCAGTCTTAACATTATTTACGACAGAAATTTCTTTTTGTGCCGTTTGCATGTCATGCTGCTTAACTTCTACACCTTGTGACTCTAATAGAGCGTATAAGCCAGTAAGTGCCCCCTCACCCGTTACAGGTAAAAAACTACCAATTTTTAATAAAGCATTTTGAGCCCCTGCAGTAATAGCTGCATTTTGATAGGTTGTCGCTGAAACAGCAGTGATATTTTCAGGCGTTACAATTTGAACTTTAATTCCTGTACCAGGTGCTTGAGGCTTAATATATACGGACGAGTATACATCTGTTGAAGCATCTGATCCAATGTTTAAATAGCGATCAATCATCACACCGTCAACATAAATTGTATTCTCAGGAGTTACCTGATTAGCGCCTAATAATTGAATGGTTTGTTGGGCTTGTTGTGAATTTAAAGTCGCTCCTAAAGCTAATTTTTCTACTTGCAAAGTTTGCTCAGCTTGTTCAACTGCCATAGCTGATTGGCTAATCAAAGGCATACTGGCTGGAAAAGTTGTTAAAGCAGCTAAAGCAAGTAGTAAAACTTTTTGTTTTTTCATAATTTTATGCTCCTTTTAAATTAATATGATGACACTTTGATTATATCCATCCTAAAATACTTATACAAGTTATACCCATTTCTTTAATAAATTCTTATAAGAAAAAAGCCAGAAAAAGAATAATTTCTTCACATTCTTCTTCTGGCGCCATTTAGATTTGGTTAGCTAAAAGTTTAGCGAGAACACCTGAGATAAATTGTCGTGATCGATCATCTGAAAAAGTCTTAGATAATTCAATCGCTTCGTCAACCGCTACTTTGGCTGGAACTTTCTCTTCGTCAATGAAGAGCACTTCAAAAAAAGCTAAGCGTAAAATGGTTAGATCAATACTTGCTATTCTATCAAGAGTCCAAGATTGGCTGAGATATTGTTTAATCATATCATCTAACGCCAACTGATTGTCTCTTACTCCTCTAACTAAGGTTATTAGATAAGAATCTATCTCACCTGAGTATCCCTTCTCAGGATCATTACCGGCTTCTAAAGCGAATTCTACAGCATCCTCACTTTGAAACTGGTCACTAGCAATTACTAATTGATATAAACTCTGGACTGCTTTTTCTCTTAGCTGATGACGTGATAATTTTTTCATCCTATTCTCCGATTTCTTTTTCGCTATTCCCAATAGTTTTTAACTCTGAATTCATTTTTGGTTCTGTATCAATCGATTGGACATGAACATTCACTTCACTGACGATAAGATCTGTCATGTATAGAATTTGTTCTTTAACACGTTCTTGAATAGCAGCGGCTATAACTGGAACTGTTTTGCCGTAAGCAATGCTTACATTAATATCAATCGAAATACGGTCTTCAATTTGACGCATTTTAGCATTAACACCTGATCCTTGAATACGCAAAAATTTTCCTGCTTCTTTTTTTTGTGATGAACTAAGTACACCATCAATTTCTGAAGCAGCTTTGGCTGCAATGTCTTCCAAGACACCCATCGTAATATTAATTTCGCCTAAGTATTGTTCGCTGAGAGATTCAAATGCGACAGTTTGTTTATTTAACATCCTTTAGCCTCCTATATAATTATTAATTCTTTGGGACTACGGTTGATTGGTATTACACGATCTGCTTGCACAATTAAATCATCTTCAATGCGAACACCACCGATACCTGGTAAGTAAATACCGGGTTCATCAGTAATTACCATGTTCGTCTCTAAAACCGCTTCAGAACGACTAGAGACTGCAGGTTCTTCATGGACATTTAAACCGACACCGTGGCCAGTAGAGTGACCAAAGTACTCACCATAGCCTTTTTCCGTAATATAATCACGAGCTATCGCATCTACTTCCTTACCAGTCATGCCAGCTTTAGCCTCTCTGATTACGCGTTGATGTGCTTCAAGTACAATTTCATAGACTTCTTTCATTTTATCTGATATCGATCCTACCGCAATCGTACGAGTCATGTCAGACGAATAACCTTTATAGTAGCAACCAAAGTCTAGCGTCACAATATCGCCATCTTCAATCACTTTTTCACTCGCTACACCGTGAGGCATGGCAGAGCGTTCACCTGAAGCGACAATAGTATCAAAAGACATGCCTGTTGATCCTTTATCCTTAAGAAAAGCTTCTAACTCATTAGCAACCTGAATTTCAGTTACACCAGGTTTAATAAAGGTTAAGATATGTTCAAACGCTTGATCGGTAATTTCACATGCTTGTCGAATGGTCTCAAGTTCCGATTCATCTTTAATTAAGCGAATTTTTTCGATTAACCCTTGACTTGCTTTAATATCTGCTGCAAATAGATCTTTAATTTTTAGATATTGACTGACATTCATATTATCTGCTTCTATGGCTAGTGTTTGAACCTTTTCTTGATCGATTAAGTTTTTAACTTCTTGATCTACTCCGTTTTGATGGATAACAACTGTTGCAGACTTAACTTGATGACTAGCTTGAGTATTGTAACGGAAATCGGTAATAAAGAAGGCCTTATCTTGAGTTACAAATACGGCACCAGCCGAGCCGGTAAAGCCGGTTAAATATCTTATATTTAACATATCCGTTACATAGATTGCATCGAATTTTTGTTCTTTAAGTGATTGACGTAATTTGTTGATTCTATACATATGATCGCTCCTTTACTTGTTTTAACTCTAATACTAACTACTACTTCGTTTGATGAGGTCTTACCCCTTTATTAATATCTAATAAAATCGGCATAATCATCGGATTTCTCTGCGTCTTCTGATAAATAGCCGGTTCTAATTGACTGAGCAATAGATCTCGCACGCTCCGTTCATTTATATTAGCGCCTGACTCATTTAAGCCGCGGTTGATAATTGCGCGCGCCTTATTTTGAATATCATTGATCAGGTCTGCTGATTCTCGCATGTAAATAAAGCCTCGAGACATAATATCCGGTCCGGCAATCAATTGTTTAGCTTCAAAGTCAATAGTAGCTGAAACAATGATTAGTCCTTCTTCTGACAGAGCTTTACGGTCTCTCAGTACAATGTTACCAATATCACCAATACCATTACCATCGACATATACATCCTGAGCAGGAAAGCGTCCTGCTACACGAGCAGAGTCGGCAGTAAGAGCTAGAACATCGCCATTAGACATAATAAAGCAATTTTCTTTTGGAATCCCAGTCATCTGAGCTAATTCCGATTGGATTTTTAACATGCGATATTCCCCATGAACTGGCATGAAATATTTAGGCTTCATTAAACGGTGCATTAATAATTGCTCTTGCTGACCACCGTGACCAGAAGTATGAATATTATTGACCTTTCCATGAATCACTTTGGCACCTTGCTCGCTTAATTGATTGATGACACGGTTAACACTCATAGTATTTCCTGGAATAGGTGAAGAAGAGAAAATAACGGTATCATTAGGTTGAAGCGAAATTTGTCGGTGCGTACCATTAGCGATACGGCTTAAAGCTGCCATTGGCTCCCCTTGTGAACCAGTACATAGAATTAAAATCTTATTAGCAGGATATTTATTAATATCTCTTGGTTCAATGAAAATATCTGCCCCTTTGTCATCCACATAACCTAATTCTCTAGCTGTCTTAATGGAAGATTCCATCGAACGACCGAAAACAATTATCTTACGACCTGTCTCATAGGCTGTCATTACGACTTGTTGCAATCGAGACACATTGGATGCGAAAGTAGCGAAAATAACGCGTCCTTCTTCTTTTTGGATAATGTTGCGAATCGAACGGCCGACAATTTTTTCTGAATTAGTAAAGGTTGGTACTTCGGCATTTGTTGAATCACCTAGTAATAATAGGACTCCTTCTTCACCAATTCGTGCCATCTTATGTAAGTCGGCTGGTTTGCCTACCGGTGTGAAATCGAACTTATAATCTCCTGTAAAGACAATATTTCCAGGAGGTGTTTTAACTACCACACCATATGCTTCTGGAATGGAGTGAGTTGTTAGATAAAAACTAACGCTTGTTTTACGGAAACGGATCACAGAATCTTCATCAATTTCATGAATTTCTGCATCACGCAACAGTCCGCGTTCTTGTAATTTATTACGAATTAAAGCTGAGGCTAACTTGCCAGCATAGATAGGCACGTTTATCTCTTTCAATAAGAATGGAATTCCACCTATATGGTCTTCGTGACCGTGAGAGATAATAACTCCCTTAATCTTATTACGATTTTGTAATAGGTATTGATAATCAGGAATGACATAGTCAATACCTAACAATTCGTCTTCTGGGAACATCACACCAGAATCCATAATGATAATTTCATCTTGAAATTGGACGCCATACATATTCTTACCAACTTCATTTAAACCGCCTAAGGCAAATACGCCTACTTCATTATTTTTAATATTTACTGACATCTTAGAACTCCACCAACTTAAAGCCTGCTTGTTCTTTTTCATATGCCAAATGCGCCTCATCTAAGGCTTGGACATATTGGATGTTGTAAGATGTATTTTGAGTCACTTTTTCAATCGCTTCTACGCGATTTTCTGCTTCAAGATAAAGGGAAAGTGTCCTTTCTCTTGTTGGAACTTGATCTTTACTTTCTTGGTACATTACTTTAAAAATCATGAAATAAAACTCCTTTATTATTTTTTATTTCAACTGGTGGGTGAGCTAAACACTCGTTGTCAATTTATTCTATCATACTTTCATATATAGGTATAGTTAGACACTGAGACGCTTATTTGAGAAAAAATATAAGCACCCTTTTAACCTTTATCTTGTATTTATCATTAGACTAATCAAAAGGGTGAGTTAATGATCGAAGAACTTTCTAAATCATTGATTAACGAGGCCATCAGTTTGTTGGCTTCCGATATTCATTTCATGCCAATAATTGATAACTATCAAATCTTCTTTCGAGTCAATGGTCAACTCCACTTCCACAAAAATGTCCCTTTAAGTCTAGGAAGAAAAATAATCGCTCATTATAAATTTTTAGCCAATATGGATGTCGGTGAAAAAAGACGGCCCCAATCAGGTGCTTGTCCGTTTAAGATCTCAGAAGAACAAACGATTGAATTAAGATTGTCCACTATTACTAACGTCAACCTCATAGAGTCCTTAGTGGTTCGAGTGATTTTTAGTAAAATTCATAATTTTCAACAAATCAACAGCTACTTTCCCAATCAAATTGACCGCATTCGGAAATTAATTAGAAGAAAATCAGGGATGATTTTAATTTCTGGCCCAGTCAATTCAGGTAAAACCACGACGATCTATCAACTTTTAAGAGAAAGAATGAATGAAGAAAAGTTACAAATTATTACTATGGAGGACCCTGTAGAAATCAAAGAAGCTTCTTTTTTACAAACGCAGGTAAATGAAAAAATAGGTATTTCTTATGACCTACTGATTAAATCATCACTCAGACATCATCCCGATATTCTTTTTATTGGAGAAATTCGGGATGAGGAGACGGCGCGTATGACTTTAAGAGGTGCATTAACCGGGCATTTGATGATTGCAACGATCCATGCTAAAGATACTTTCGGAGTGATTGCGCGTCTTAAAGAGTTAACCATTAGTGAGCAACAATTAAAACAATCTCTCATTGGTGTCATCTCACAAAGACTAGTGCCTCGCTTTTGTCCTTTTTGTAAAAGTAGTGTTCAAGTATCCTGCAATCATATTCCTAAAAAATTTCACCGAGCCGCTTTGTTCGAAATATTAGATGGCCAACAATTGAAAGAATATTTGAATCATTTTAATTTACCTTTAAACTTCTCGCCCCTTAATCACCAACTAAGAAAGGCATGGGCCTATGGATACATCACTAAAAAAGAGTATGAACACTTTGAAGTTCTTTAATAAAGAAAAATTGCTCTTTAATCAAGAGGAAAAAATATATTTTTTACAGGTTTTAGCTGAAATGCTTGATGAAGGTTTCTCAATTTATCAAAGTCTGCAATTTATGAAAATACTATTACCTAAAAGAATTTTAATTATTAATCAAATGCTGGAAAAATTAAATGTAGGACAAAGCTTTGATCAAGTTCTTTTAAACTATGGGTATTCAAACCGAATTGCCGCTCAATTATTTTTTGCTCAAAGACAAGGCCGATTTATTCAAGCGCTTTTTGAAATTGTAAACCATTTAAAAAAGATTAGAAGCTATCAAAAAAAATTAATAAAAACACTTATCTATCCCTGTTTTTTAATGCTTTTTCTCTCCTGCTTATTGTTTGCAATGAGACATTGGATGCTTCCACATATTTTATCCTTCATCGATCAAGAAATTTTAAAAACTCATTTATTAGCTCGTTATTTACTCATTCTCTTTACCTTTCTTCCACAAATTAGCATCAGCTTTTTAGCAGTCATTTTAATTATTTACTTAACTATTGATTTTTATTTATTAAGACTCCCTGTTATTAACAGATTTCAACACTTAGTTAAGATACCTCTCTTTGGAAAGCTAATTAGGAAATATGTATCCTATCGTCTAGCTGATGAACTTTCATATTTTTACGCAGCTGGCTTTTCCATGCAAGAGACACTAGATCTTTTAATCTCATATCCCATTGATCCTTTAATCAGTGAAATAGCTGATTATCTGCAGCAACAATTTTTGGCTGGGAGCGAGTTGAGCGATTCATTAGAAAACATGGGTATTTTCACTAAAACACTTAGTTTAGTCATATATCAGGGCGAACTAACCAGTCAGACCGGTCAAAAATGTAAGCTTTATGCTAAAAAAATATTTGAGGAGGTGGTCGAAGATCTTAATAAGAAGCTCACTTTAGTGCAACCCATACTGTTTTTAATTATCGCTATTATTGTAATGGCCATGTACCTTGTTCTAATGTTGCCGATGTTAACCATGGAGATATGAAAAGGAGCTATTATGAAAGAAAGAACCATCAGAAAAGTCAAGTCTTGTCAAATATTAAAGTCTAAAAGAGCGTTCACACTTATCGAAATGCTAATTGTTCTTATTATTGTTTCACTATTAATGGCTATTATTATTCCCAATGTTTCTGGCCAAAAAGATCGTATTGACCAACAAGCAGTTGAAAATATCACAGAGATTGTTGAAACTCAAGCGGATGCCTATTATCTAGTAGAGGATACCCAAGAGCCTTTAAGCTTAGAAACTTTGGTTGCTGAAGGTTACCTCACTCAAAAGCAAGCAGACGAAGCGACTGAGAGAATTGAAGCTGAAGTCCTCAGTCAAATACTGACCCCTTAATGAAATCAAAAAATCAATCAGCCTTTACCCTAATCGAAGCTTTGTGCGTACTTTCAATTTTTAGTATATTGATGATTTTGCTAATTGCTTTACCCTATCAACAATTAAAAGCTGATTATCAGACAAAAGTTTTTAAAGACCAACTGAAGAGTCAGCTACATTTAGCTCAAGATAAAGCAATTATTGATCAAGATCCAGTTCAGATTGTCTTTAGTAAAAGAGGAGTAGTCTACTTCTGGCAAGTAGAATCCCGCAAAAATTTTAGTCAACTCAAACTCCCTAAACATTTAAATTTACTTAATTCTTTTTCTTTTTATTACTTAAGTAGTGGTCGTATTAATGATTTTGAAACTGTTTACTTTGAAAATGCAGAAGGCGATAATTTTGAGCTTGTTTTTCAACTAGGAAGTGGTCAATTTGTTTTTAAGGAGCAAAAAGGGAAGTAGTCTAATTGAAGCATTAGTAGGTTTATTGATCTTGTCTTGGATTTTGAGCTTTTATTTACCCAGTTTTAACCAAGAATTAAGGACTTTTAAACAATTAAAATCAGAAAATAATGAATGGCAATTATTTTATCAACTGGCGGACATTCAACTTTCTGATTTAGATTCAATAAAAAAAGAGACACTTATTCAATCTACAATGGAAAGTTACCAATTATTATTTTCAGTCGAGGTTGATGATTTTTCATGCGACACTAATTCCTGTCAAATAGAGTTTAAGAGAGGGAGTGCCTATCAGATTGAAATTCAAGCTATTCAAACCTTATAAACAGTCAAAATGGGCCTTCACTTTAATTGAGTGCCTTATTACACTCTCTATTGTTGCTTTAATAATGAACACTCTCATGATAAGTGTTTCACATTACCGCAAATTAGATGAAAATATGCGGCAAGATCGTTCGCTAGATTGGCAGCACTTCACACTGATGATGGAAAGTGAATTTGATCATTTTTTAATTATAGGTGTCTCTGAACAAGAAATAAATCTTTGTCTCAAAGAGGATTACTATGAACAGAGCTCAGTCATTTTAAGAAATCAAAAGATTTATCGCAGACCCGGACATCACCCTTACCTCTTTCAAGTAAAATCTTGGCATCTAAATTCCGAAAAACCTTTTATAACAATCTCCGTGGAGCTAACCAATGGTCAAATCTTCTCACATACCTTTCATACTGATTACATAAGAACGGAAGATTTTGATGAAACATAAAAAAGGGCTTATCCTACCAATGGTATTATGTTTTATGTTGTTAAGCCAAGTTATATACTTAGGAGTCATTCAACTTAATGCTCTCCAAAGACAAAGAATCCACCAGTCAAATAATTATTACCAATTACAAATTCAAACTCTTTTAACAGATTTTAACCTGCGTCCTGTTCTCCAAGACCAATGGACAAAAAGCATAGAAGAATCTATTCAAAGAGAATGCCAACTTCTACAAAAAGAAAGCTTAAATGACTTGGGCCTGTTTACAAGTGATTCCTTAATTCAAACAGTCAACTTAATCGAAGTTGATACTTTAGACATTGAGTCTTTACTTTTACTCTATAAAACGCTTATTTTTATAGAATATCCATCCAATTTTGAGTCAAGCTTTTCAATAATAGAAGCTGATGGCGAATGGTTAGCTAATGGCCAAGTGACTCTTTTTCCTAATTCTTCTAAGGAAAGCTCTTTCGATGCTAGTCAAATATTCCTCAGTTCGCAAGGCTATCGGCTAAACAAACAACTTACTAAACAAAAAGAATCGCAATGGGTAGGAACCATTGAAAAAGAGTTTCAGATTGAATTTAATTCAGGAACAAGTAAGGTTTTAAGTTCTAGGGACGAATTAATTTTCGACTCAAGGCTTTCTTCTGGTGAGTCATTCGAAAAGAAACAAGACTTACCTCAACTAAATTACCTCCTCCAATGGCATGGGAATCTTTATCAGGATTCTAAGGCCAGTTAACGAAGAAACAGCAAGCATTCTCAAATCCTCCAGAGTGCTTGCTGTTTTAATTTATCTTACTTTGAGAGCCCGATCAATATCTCGCTTAGCTTGTTGTTCTTTGAGCGCCTGTCGCTTATCATAGTGATGTTTACCACGTGCAACTCCTATTAATAGCTTAGCTCGACCCCTAACTAAATAAACCTTTAGGGGAACAATGGTCATTCCCTTCTGACGCGTTGCTTGGTCCATATCCACTATTTCCTTATGGTGTAATAATAACTTTCGATCTCTTAAAGGATCATGATTAAATAAATTACCATGGTCATAAGGACTTATATGAACATTCTTTACCCAGGCTTGGCCCCCATAGATTGAAATAAAGCCATCTTGAATATTTATTTTTCCTGCTCGAATGGATTTAATTTCTGTTCCTTTGAGGACTAAACCCGCTTCATAAGTATCAATAATCTCATAATCATGTCTGGCCTTTCGATTTTGGGCCAGTGGTTTATCGTGTACTGCTTTATTATTTGCCATAAAATCTCCTTGCTAGTGCTAGGAGTCTATTTTACATCACCTACTAGCATCTGATGGACTCCTAGTATTTCTTTTTCTTAGTTCTTTTTGCTTTCTTAAAGTTTCCCTTAGCAGAAATTTTTTTACCTGCTAAATTTTTACCCATTTTAGGATTCGCTTTATTTAATTTGTTTTGTCTGTTCGATTTATTCTTTTTCTTATTTTTTTTTGAAGATTGAATGATTTTTGGATCGATACCTTCTACTGCTTCTGCTTCAATTAGCTTAAAATCAATTTGTCGATCTTCGATACTGACATTACCAACCTCTATTTTAACCCTTTGCCCGATTCTAAAGATTTTATGTGTCCGCTCACCAATCAACAGCATGTGTTCTGGATTAAAATGATAATAGTCATCATCTAAATTTTGAATAGAGACAAGTCCTTCTACTGTATTGGGAAGCGCTACAAAAATTCCAAAAGAGGTAACCGATGAAATAGTTCCCCAGAAACTTTCTCCAACTTTATCCATCATATACTCAGCCT
Organism: Facklamia sp. P12945; assembly: GCF_050409485.1. Classification (NCBI taxonomy): domain Bacteria; kingdom Bacillati; phylum Bacillota; class Bacilli; order Lactobacillales; family Aerococcaceae; genus Facklamia; species Facklamia sp. P12945. The sequence continues at coordinate 7,908 of NZ_JBNUPJ010000011.1, read as the reverse complement.
TCTTGAGAGCATCAGTTTCTCTTTCTGCATCAACCGCCCGGCGCTCCATTTTAGAAGCATGAGTCGCTATAGCTGGCAGTTGATCTTCTAACTTAGAAATCTCCTTATTTGAAGGATTGCCTAATAAATATTGACTAATTAGACGGTGAACAATCAAATCAGGATAACGGCGTATTGGCGAAGTGAAATGTGTATAGTCTTCTGCTGCTAAACCAAAGTGACCTGCTGCTTCATCTGAATACTTGGCTTGTTGCATCGACCTTAGCATCATAGTTGAAACAGCTTGTTCGTAATCTTCACCCTTGACCTGTTTAAGCGCCTCTTGCAAGGCCCTCGGTGCCATATCTTCAGTATTTCCCCTAAGAATGACCCCAAAACTTGAGATGAATTCCGCAAAACGGTCTATTTTATTAGAGTCTGGCTGCTCATGAATTCGATAGATAAAGGGTAGCTGCTTAGCTAAATAATCTTTGGCCACCGTTTCATTAGCAGCTAGCATAAAGGATTCAATTAAGCGTTCACTAGTAAACCTCTCACGTAAAACAATCTCTGTCGGGTGTCCTTTTTCGTCTACCAAAATCTTGGCTTCAGGCGCATCAAAATCGAGTGCTCCTCTATGTCGACGCATCTGATAGAGAATATCATGTAACTCAGCCATGTCCTCCAACATAGGAACAATTTCTTGATAATCTTGTCTTAAAGTTGGATCACCATCTAAAATAGCATTCACATCTGAATAGGTCATCCGATAGGATGAATGAATGACTGATTTGAAAATGCGATGCTTAATTACTTGCCCTTGATTATTAATCACCATCTCACAAGTTAGACTTAAGCGATCCTCATGAGGATTCAAAGAACAAATACCGTTAGACAATCTTTGCGGTAACATAGGGACCACGCGATCTGTCAAATAAACAGATGTTCCTCGCTCATAAGCTTCGCGATCAATAGCAGTGTCTGGTCTTACATAATGCGATACATCGGCAATATGGACACCTAATTGGTACTCTTTATCCGAAATTTTTTCTAAACTGATGGCATCATCTAAATCCTTGGCATCTGCTCCATCAATTGTAATGATTAATTGATCACGTAAATCCTTACGTCCTTGGATTTCTTCAGATTTAATTGTTTGCTCTACGGCTTCAGATTCTTTGACCACCTCTTTTGGAAATTCGTGCGGAATACCAAATTGGAAGAGAACGGCTAGTATATCAACACCTGGAGCGTCTTTATGGCCAATTTCTTTAGTCACAAGGCCTACCATTTCATTGGGCTTATGGCTATCTGGGTATTCAGCGATTTCTACAATACAAATAGTGTGATTAGCTGGATGAATACCATCTGGACGAATGAAAATTTTAGTCTCATCTGGAAATTCGCCTTGAGGCTTAATGTATCCTACATAGCCTGTGGTTTCACGTTCTTCTTGATTAAAACCATAAAACTCGCCAACTAACTGACTAACTTTACGGTCTATTACTTCAAGCACTTGAGCTTCCGAACCTTTGCCTGTTGTAGGATTAACATGTTTAACGATTCGAACACGGACTGTGTCTCCTTCCATGGCTCCTCCGTTTTTACCTCTAGGCACGAAGAAATCACTTTCACCTTCTTCATGAGATACAAAGCCAAAGCCTTTTTCATTCGCTCTGTATACTCCTATAACTTCTTCGTTTGAAGAAAAAGCTTTAAAATGGCCCTCAGATGTTAATTGAATTTCGCCAATTCTTTCCAAAAAGGCTAAAGCTTTAATTAATTTTTTATAATTTTTGGTTCCGCGATAATTAAAATGTTGGGAAAGCTGTTCCACCGAAAAGGAATCCTCTTTATTCCCTTGTAAAAAAACAATAATGTCTTTTTCTAGTCTAGATAAACTCAAATTTATTCTCCTCTCTCACCCTAAAAGGGTTGGGTCACTTGCTTGATGAAATCTAAAACTGATTTTTCAAAAGCCTTACGATCACGGTTTGTAGGAATGGAATGTGTATTATGTGGGAAATAATGAAAATCAATGCGTGCATTTACCAAATGATCTTGTAATAAATAAGAATCATCTGGCTCAATTAATTCATCTTGGCCTGATTGAGCGATATAAAAAGGCACCTTAACATTCACCAACTGTGAAGCGATTTCTTCTTTAATTTCTTCTAATTCTTTCATTTGTTGCCAATGGCCTGCCAATATATCATCAAACTCTTCCACAAATGTCTCTGTATCATGTCGTTGACTGGCCAAAAATTTACCTAAATGCATAAATGAGTTGGAAATATTGATCGGTTCCTCAGTCATAACCGGCGCATTAAAGATTCCTCCACCACTTCCTTGAAAATCTTTCTGAGAAATAATATCTGTAGCCATAACTCCACCTAATGAAAGACCAAAGACTAAAAGGTGCTCAAATTTTTGTCCTAGCATCCAATGATAAGCATCATTGGCTTCTTGACGCCAAATATTTGGAGAAAAATCCAAAACTGATTTGATGTCTTGTGTATCATGACCACTAAATTGTGGCACTAATACGTTATAGCCTTGGCGATTCAATAGCCTTCCTAATAGGTTCATATCACGTGTTGATCCCGTATAAGCGTGGAAGAGTAGGATCCCTACCTTCTTATCTTGACCTTCTAAATAAACCGCCTTATCAAATGGAACATTCATCACACTTTTCACTCCTAACCTCTTATTATCATTGTATCTAAACCTTATTGGAAACTAAAGAAATTCCTCTGTTTCTAAATAAATACGCACATGTGGCCTAATGAGCCGACATGTGCGTCTATTCAAAATCTTTAACGATTATTTAGCCGATAAGTAAGCTAAAGCTAAGGCAATGACAAAGAACAGCACGCCTAAAACGGTTGTAGCACGAATTAAAAAGGCTTCAAAGCCACGTGCTTTTGATTTAACAGAGCCATCGTCTCCTCCACCTGTTAAAGTTGAAGCAGCATTACTCTTAGATGGTTGCATAATAACTAATAAAATAATCAAAATAGATACTACAATTAATGAAATCATTAAAGCGTTATACATAGTTGCCCTCCTTTATATGGACTATCTAGGAAATTATATCATACTTTCTTAAGAATGTGATAGACATCTCCGGAACTTTTAATATTAAAAGTAAAAGCCCTTAAAAACACGACCAAAGATCTTCGTTTTTGAGGGCTTATTTTAATCGCTTTAAGATTACTTTATCATTGATTATTAGACTCATTTGCCTTTGCAGCTTTACGTGCTTGTGAAAATTGACGGATTTCTTCTTTAGTCTTTTTAGCAGTTTTAGCTCTTCTTTGACGTTCGTATTGAGACCGTAACTGCCCACAAGCCGCTTCGATTTCTGTTCCGTGTTCTTTACGAACAACACAATTAACCTTGTTTTTCATTAAAATATCAAAGAATTGCGCAATATTTTCAGCCTTAGAACGCCGGAAAGAATTTTCTGCAACCGGATTATAAGGAATCAAATTAACATAAGCTAATTTCAGCATCGGTTTCAACAGATTTGCCAATTCTTTAGCATGTTGAGGTGTATCATTGACACCATCAATCATAATGTATTCGAAAGTTACCCGGCGATTGGTTTTTTCAATATATTCATAAATAGCATCAAATAATTCTTCAATGGGATATTCTCGGTTAATCTTCATAATCGAAGAACGAGTCTCATTGTTAGGGGCATGGAGGGAAACTGCTAGATTGACTTGTAAACCTTCATCAGCAAATTCACGAATTTTTGGTGCTAAGCCAGAAGTTGAGACAGTAATATGACGTGCCCCAATAGCTAGTCCCTTATCTGAATTCACAATTCTTAAGAATTTCATCACGTTATCATAGTTATCAAAAGGCTCACCTATACCCATAACCACAATATGCGAAACCTTTTCTCCTTGACCTAATTGGTCCAAGTGTCGTTGAACGTACATGATTTGAGCGACTATCTCACCTGTTTCTAGATCTCTTACTTTGGGTATCAAACCCGAAGCACAGAACTTACAGCCAATATTACAGCCAATTTGCGTTGTGACACACACTGAAATACCATAATGATGATACATTAAAACCGTCTCAATCATTGATTTATCTTGTAATTCAAACAAAAATTTAGTGGTTTTATCTTGGGCTTTCTGTACAATTTTTGCCCTTAAGGGAGAAAAAATAAATTCCTCGGATAAAGGTTCTAAAATCGTTTTGGGGATATTAGTCATCTCTTCGTAGGACGCCACATGGTGACGGTAAAGCCATTGCCAGATTTGATCTGCCCGGTATGGCTTTTCTCCTCTTTGAGCTAGCCATTCGATTAGATCGTCTAGGGTCAAACTATCTATTGATTTCACTGATAAAACTCCTCTATTTATTAAAAACTTCATGTTCAGTTTAGCACAAACAAAAGAGCCTGTCTTTATTTTATTTCCATTCTAAAGAATAGCCATTAGCCTCTAGCAAAAATTCATGAGATATTCTTACGCCTGATAAACAAGATGGCCCTGATAAATAGTTGCTAAGGTTTTACCTTTAACTTGCCAACCTACAAAGGGTGTATTGGTCGATTTAGAAGCAAATTCCTTTGGATCGATTGGATATTCATGGTCAATGTCGAAAATAGCTAGGTCAGCAATAGACCCCACAGTAAGATCGGAAGCTGGTATATTAAAGATTTTAGCTGGTTCCCATGCCATCCAATTGATTAACTGTTCTAAACTACAAATTCCTCGTTCAACAAGATAAGTATACAGCAAAGCGAAAGCAGTTTCTGATCCCACAATACCAAAAGGTGCTTTAAGCATACTCTGATTCTTTTCTTCTGCCATGTGCGGAGCGTGGTCGGTTGCTATACAATCAATCGTTCCATCTAGTAGACCTTGAATTAAGGCTGCTTGATCCGCGCGACTTCTTAATGGTGGATTCATCTTCCAATTGCCATCATCAGTTGGAATATCTTCATCACACAAGAGAAGATGGTGGGGACAAACTTCACAAGTTACTTTTACGCCCTCAGCTTTGGCAGCGCGAATAACCGCTACACTTTCTTTAGTTGAAACGTGACAGACATGGTAGTGGCAGTTTGCCTCTTTAGCCAAAATACAATCTCTGGCAATCTGACTGGATTCAGTCGCAGAGTATATTCCTGGTAAACCTAACTTTTCACTTACCTTCCCCTTATGCATGACCCCTCCAAAAAGCAAAGAATTATCTTCAGTATGGGCCACAATTGGTCGGTCTAATTGCTCAGCCATTTGCATAGCTTGAAGCATTAAACCAGCTGTTTGAACGCCCTTGCCATCATTGGTAAAGGCAACAGCTCCTGCTTGTGTTAAAGCAGGAAAATCAACCAATTCTTTTTCGGAAGTAATTTCTAGTGAAATCGGTGCATACTGATGTACTTTGATGCAAGCTTCTTGCTCGTTTAATTGCATCAAAGCTGTAAAATCTGCTAGATTATCTGGAACTGGATTTAGATTTGGCATTGCACAAACTTGTGTATAACCGCCTCGAGCCGCTGCTTTTGAGCCGGTTTCAATGGTTTCTTTTCCTTCGAAACCAGGCTGACGAAAATGAACATGCAAATCAATTAGCCCCGGAGTAATTAAACCGTTTTGACCATCAAAAATTTTAAGCTCTTCATGAGATAATTCATTCAACAGATCTAGACCAATCGCGTTAATCTTTTGGTCTTTAATTAAAAGCTCTACTGCTTGAAATCCACCTTGACGATTTAGCATTCGCACATTCTTAATTAATAACATCTTTTCCCCCCTACTTTCCGTTCATAACTGCTTCAATAATTGACATACGCATAAATACACCATTTTTCATTTGTTCAGCTATTACAGATCTTTCTGACATGACTAATTCATCAGCAATTTCTACCCCTCGATTGACCGGTGCAGGGTGCATAATAATTGCATGGTCTTGCATGCGACTGGCTCTTTCGGTATTTAAACCGTATAAACGATGATAGGTTTCCGCTTCGAAACTATCTGGCTGGTCATGGCGTTCTAATTGAACTCTTAAGAGCATTAAGACATCGACTTCTCCAATCAATTCATCAATGGGTAGATAGCTTCCGAAATGATCAAAGGTTTCATCATACCACTCTTCTGGTCCTGAAAAATATAGTTCAGCTCCTAAACGAGATAAAATTTCAGCGTTAGAATGAGCAACACGAGAGTGACTGAGGTCTCCTACGATTGCTATTTTCAAACCAATAAAACGTTGGAATTTTTCATAAATGGTCATCAAGTCGAGCATACACTGTGTAGGATGCTGAGAGGCCCCATCCCCACCATTAATAATTGACAAATTCAAGTGCGGTGATTTCATCAACGGCTCGAAGTAATTTTCTTCGCGAGTACGTACCACAACTGTATCTACCCCTAAAGATTCAAGTGTAATTAAAGTGTCTAAGAGGGTTTCTCCTTTGGAAAGTGAAGATGTTTTAGCATCAAAAGCAATAACCGGCATACCTAACTTTTTCTCAGCCATTTCAAAAGAAAGGTGCGTTCTTGTCGAATTTTCCAAAAAAACATTACAAACAAAGTGTCCTGGATACTGTGGTAATAGTGAGCGATCAAGGTTTTTAAATTCGATGGCTCGATGAATTAGTTTCATTACCATACCTGAATTTAGTTTCTTGGTTGATTCAAAATGCTTAAAAACTAAGTTGTGATTACTCATTATTTTATCCCTCCATGTACTGTAATTTACCGCGGTAATCTTCTATTTTTTGATAGCCATAAGATGTCATTTCAGCCTTTAATTCTTGATTCAATCGCTCAAAAATTTGTGGTCCTTCTTCCATCAAAGCTGTTCCTACTTGAACCATTGAAGCTCCACAAAGAATGTGTTCAAAAGCATCACGCCCACTTGCAACGCCCCCTGTCCCAATAATGGCTATGGAGTCATTTAGACGCTGGTAGAAGGCATGTACATTAGCCAGAGCCGTTGCTTTAATTGCGGCTCCTCCAATCCCTCCAAAGCCTTGCTTTGGTTTGATTGCAACAGTTTGATCTTGAATCCACAAACCATTACCAATTGAATTGACTGAATTGACAAAAGAAAGCGGAAATTGATTCAAGATTGCGGCCACTTGATCAAAGTGAACCAGATCAAAATAAGGAGGTAATTTTACTCCTAGTGGTTTGTTTACAAAACTAAACACTTCTGTCAAAATCTCGTGCATGAGTTCAAAATCATAGGCTGTCTGGGGTTTGCCGACTACATTTGGGCAGGACAGGTTTAATTCGATCAAGCCATTGAATGAAGCATCTTGTACTTTATGCAAAACTTGGTAGATTTCCTCTTTAGAAAGGCCCGTTACCGACAAGAAAAGATCTGAACGATCTAACTCAGAAAGATAGTCTAGATAATAATCAATCCCTAAATTCGGTAAGCCCATCGAATTGATTGAACCGTGAAGATTCCCCACATAGCGTGGCTCAGGATTACCCTTTCTCGCTTGACTAGTAGCTGTTTTGGTAACAAAAGTAGCAGCTTGAGAGTCTAAAATTTCATTTAGCTCTTCTCTTGTTTGGCAATGAACCCCGGCGGCATTCATTAAACAGGATTTAAAATGTTGATTGGCAATTTGGGTCGTAAGCGTCATTTCATACTTCCTTTCATAAGTTGAATTCGCTTAGTTTTAACCAAAAAAGAGGTCAGTAACGAAAAACCGTTACTGACCTCTTGCGCACATAAAAGGATATCCCATTAGAGAGAGTTTCTCCAATGAACTATTCAAATAAATCTTTCATGTATCTCGTACACGGTTAAAGACTAATAAAATTTTTCCTTATTATAGCCCGACCATTCAAAAAAATCAAGACTTTATTAAAAATAATCGACTCTTTTGTTAAACGTAAATGATAATGTCTCAAGAGAACACAAATCAAAATGTCCCACTAT
>NZ_JBNUPJ010000010.1:0-64585 GCF_050409485.1 Facklamia sp. P12945 | reverse complement strand
AAGTAAAAAATAGAGTTGAGGCCTTCGGCCATCAACCCTATAAATTATAGAACCATTTTTGCTAAAATTACGGAACATGACATAATGCTTGGTATGTCTGTTTGTAAGTAGTATAATGGATAAGAAGGTGGAGGTGAATTGCTATGGAAATGGAGCATATAAATGATAACCTAATTAAAGTTCTAATTGGATCTGAGGATCTAGAAGAACGGGGTATCGACTTTTTAGACCTAATAGGGGACCAATCACGGATTGAAAAATTCTTTTACTCAATTTTAGAAGAAGTGGATATTGACCATCATTTTCACGATTCAGAAGCTGTGACATTCCAAGTGATTCCTAACAGCGAAGGCTTAGAATTGTATATTAGCCGTGCCAATGTTGAGGAACTTGATGAGGTTTGGGAAGATGAACTAACGAAGCGTCTTAAAGAACGCAAAGAAATGTCCCTGAAGGAATCCTCTAGTGAAAATATGACCGATTCAACTGCTGAATCGAATCAACAAGTAAGCTCCTCTACTAATAAGAAAACTAAGAAGACGGCGATTGAGTCGATGATGAATTTATTTAATCCTAAGTCTGAGTCAAAAGATGAAGACTTATCACAAGAGCAACCTATTGAAGGAGTCATTCGTTTTAGTTCATTGGATAATTTTTTAAGACTAGCTCGTGAAATACCAAGCGAATTGCTAGTTTCAGATCTATATTATATGAATTCGCATTATTTCTTGATTCTCTATGATTTAGAACGAACAGTAAGTAAAGATAAACTTGCAACTAAGTTATTGACTCTCTTCGAGTTTGGAGAAATATCAATGGTCACTGCATCTGTTTTAGCAGAACATGGTGAGTTATTAAGAAAAGAAGATGCACTCTTCTTCTTTGGAAACCAATTTTAAATCAATTAAACACCTAACCCCCTTTAGATCTGTATTTCAGATTAAAGGGGGGTTATTAATGTACGCGGCAATAAATCAATTTGGTGAGTTAATCTATGCAAAAGAAGCAAAAAAGGATCAGATTTATGTTTGTCCGTACTGCTTAACTAAAGTAGTTTTAATTAATAAAGAAAAAGGGCGTTCTTACTTCCGACATTTAAAAGCTTGTTCATTAGATAGTAAAAATGAGGGTACTTATTTAAAATTTGGTTTAAAAGAGACTCACAGAGGAGAAAGTAAAGAACATAAGCAGGCCAAAAATTTATTACGAGATAATTTTCGAAACTTTGGCTATGAATGTGCGCAAGAGGTTATTTTTGAAAAAATAAATCAGATTGCTGATCTTATGGTCGAAGATAGCTCCTGCGCTTGGATAGTTGAGTATCAAAAATCAGTCATTTCATCAATTGATATGGATAAAAGACAAAAAAATTATCAAGCACTCGGTTTTCAAGTTCAATGGTTAATTGATGATTATTATTTTAAACAACGGGGCTTAAGTACATGGGTTCGACGTTGTATCGCATATTCAAAGAAACTTGGTTATCACGTTTGGACTTTAGATTTAAATCAGTACGAATTAAAATGTTATCACCATATACCTTTAGTTTATAGTTTAAATAATTTAGATATTAAGCTTACAAGCTATTCTTATAAAGAAAATTGGCTATTGGCACTTAATGGAAGCTTAAAAGCAAAGAGCGATGTGAAAAATATTTATTTGAAAAGAAGCGAGTCTAGGAGTATTTCTCTAATTGACTATTCTTTTATTATTCAATCAATAAAATCCAATCTTTCTTATCGTGTTTTCTTAAACCAGCTCTACAACTATCAAATTAACTTGGAAGAAATACCCAGATGGGTTTTTAATAATTGGCAGGTGCAAGCGATGAAAGAGCCTGGCTGGCTGATTTGGATTTGGGCCTTTGAATCAATGTTATGGCTGAATAGAAATTTGAAAATCAACCCTGAAGGAGAGGGGTTAAACTTTTCTTCCTTTTCCTCGAGGATGAATGAACATTTAGATAACAACCACTTTAGTATGTTTCACTTTCCTTTAATGGGCCAATCTAAAACTATATTAGAAGAAACTTTATATATTCTTTATTATGTTCTAAAAAGATTAATGGAGTAAAAACGATTTGTTAGAGAGTCAGAAAAAATTTTTTTAAATCATCTAATTAATTAATGATACCGTTCCCATTTAGGATCTAATTATGATAAACTAAGATTATCATAAGAAAAGGGAGTAATGTTATGTCTACACATAAAGCACGTAAGCGTTCTGAGATAGAAGAAAAATATACCTGGGATTTGTCATCCATGTATAAAGACCAAGAAGCTTTTGAATCGGATTTTACAAAGGCTCAACAAATGATTGGTGATTTGAAGGACTTAGAGGGCACGCTAGGTCGAAGTGCAGATCAGCTTGTTAAAGCGATTGAAACGATGAAAGAAACTGAGAGAATCGTTGAAAACTTATATGTTTATAGTCACTTAATCAGTGATCAAGATCAAACCGTTTCTGCTTCACAAAGCTTACAAGCGCGTACATTGCAATTAATTACTGAATTTGATGGAGCTACAGCTTTCTTTGATCCTGAGCTTTTAGCGATTGATGAGGAGAAACTACAGGAATTTATTAAGACCAATGAGTCATTAAAAAAATACCGTCAGTTTCTAGATAATGCAGTACGTTTTCGCCCACACACTTTAAGCCATGCAGAAGAGCTTTTGTTGGCTAAAGCGGGTGAAATTTTTGCCACACCAAGCAAAACATTTGGCTTATTGACTGATGCCGATTTGAGGTTTCCTACTATCAAGGATGAAGAAGGCCATGAAGTAGAGTTAACGCACTCGGTTTATGGAAAGATGCTTGAATCTTCTGACCGTCGCGTTAGAAAAGAAACTTTCCAAAAATATTATAGTATTTTCGACCAATTTAAAAATACATATGCTAGCTTAATTTCTAGTCAAATGAAAGCTCATAATTATCAAGCAAAAGTACGTCACTTTGACTCTGCTCGACAAGCTGCTCTTTTCCAAAACAATGTGCCAGAGTCAGTGTATGATACATTGTTAGAGGCTGTTCATTCACGTTTAAATCTTTTACATCGTTATGTAGCACTTCGTAAAGACTTACTAGGTGTTGAAGATTTAGAAATGTACGATATGTATACACCTTTATTAGGTGAAGCTCCAATTAAAGTGACTTATGAAGAGGCGCAGTCGATTATTTTGGAAGCTGTAAAACCAATGGGTGAAGACTATGTGGCAATAATGAAGGAAGCTTTTGCTGACCGTTGGATTGACCTTTATGAAAATATCGGTAAACGATCAGGAGCTTATTCTTCAGGAACCTATGATTCTAAGCCATATATTTTAATGAACTGGCAAGACTCAATTAATCACCTTTATACCTTAATTCATGAGCTAGGGCATTCTGCACACTCATACTTAAGTCGCAATAACCAAGAGCATATCTATTCTGGTTATTCTATTTTCTTAGCAGAAATTGCGTCGACTACTAATGAAAACTTATTAACTTATTACTTATTAGACAAATATAAAGATCCCGAAATTCGTCTATTCATCTTAAATCATTTCTTAGACGGAGCTAAAGGTACCGTCTTCCGACAAACACAGTTTGCTGAATTTGAACACTTTATGCATACTGCAGATGCTGAAGGCACACCTTTAACACAGGAGTTTCTTTCAGAAAATTATCGTGAGTTAAATGCTAAATACTACGGGGAGGCAGTTAATTCAGATTCTGAGATTGTGCTAGAGTGGTCACGTATTCCTCACTTCTACTATAATTATTATGTTTTTCAATATGCCACAGGATTCTCGGCAGCAACTTACTTTGCAGCTAAAATCTATCAAGGAGATAAAGAAGCTTTAGAGAATTACAAAGGTTTCTTAAAGTCAGGGTCTTCTAAATATGCTGTAGATACTATGAAAGACGCTGGCTTAGATATGACTCAAGCAAATTATATTTTAGCGACGCTTGATGTTTTTGAAGAAAGGCTCGATGAGTTTGAGTCAATCTTGAAAGAACACCGTTCATAATCAGAAAAGTTTTAAATAAATACCCCCCTCAATAGACGAATACCTATTGAGGGGGTTGTGTGTTTAGCAAGCTATTATTTTTTTGTGGGAAATAGGCCTCTAAGCGATAGATTGGGTGACCTTTGGCTGAGAATTTTTCCTCGTATTCAGTTTGTATGTTTCCTTGAAAATCGCTATGATGAAGATCTAACCATACTTGACGAAAAACGAAACCATATTGACTCATAGAAGCTAAAGAATACTGAAAGAGACTCATATTATCTGTCTTGAAATGAATATCCCCATCAAGTTTTAAAATTGTTTGGTATTGGCTTAAAAATTTAGGGGAAGTTAAACGTCGTTTAGTATGACGAGCCTTGGGCCAAGGATCAGAAAAGTTAAGATATACACGGTTGACTTCTCCATCACTAAAGAAATGGTTCAAATCGCCACCGTGGGCATTAATAATTTGTAAATTTTCTAGTTGGGTATTTAGTTGTAAATCCAGAATAGAAACAGCTACTGAAGTTTGTAATTCGATGGCAATATAGTTGATGTTAGGATGGGCTTTAGCCATTTCAACTATAAATTGTCCTTTACCTGATCCAACTTCAATATGAATGGGTTGATTTTTAGCAAAACGCTTTTGCCATTCCCCCTTAAAGTCTTGGGGATTTTGAGTAACATATTTTGGATAGGCCTTTAATTTATCAGCGGCCCATGGTTTATGACGTAATCTCATAGTCTCTCCTTTTTAATTTTCATAGATGTTTTTTAGCAAAACAACAGTTTCATTGACTTGATAATGACGATCTTCTGCATAATATTCTTTAATCAGATTAAGGCAAGCTAGGAGACTGTACCATTTTACCCGTTTTTGAAAGGAGTCAGTAATAGGAAATTCATAGAGATTAAACCATTGCATCCATTCTGTAGGTGAAAAATAATGACAAAGTAGATAGCAGATATCAAATAGTGGATCAGCAATTTTAACATTATCCCAATCGACTAAGTATAAATGTTGGTCATTTGTTAACAAAAAGTTATTATGATTAAGATCTCCGTGACAGATGCAGTAGTCTATCTCTAAAAAATCTCGATCAATCATGTGCTCCATCTGCTGGATAATATGATTAAAATAGCTGTGAAACTTTAATGAATGGGGTAGACCTTGATAATAATCCTTTATTAAATCTAGAGGAGACGACTCCTGAGCTTTTGCGCGTTTGAGTAGATTCAAAAGAGAATCGTTTTGGTGGATAGAGCGGATCAAATCAATGACTTCTTGGTTAGCCATATCCTGTTTATTTAATAATTGACCCTCCTCCCATTCTTGAGCAGTTAATATGTCTCCCGTATAAGTTCTTTGAGTCCATTTTAGTTTAGGGGTAATACCTTCAGCAGCTAAAGCAGCGATAAAGGGCGAGGTGTTACGTTTAAAAAAGACTTTTTCGTCTTTACTGACGCCCATATAAGCTTGACCAGTGTTTCCGCTCAATGGGGTTATTTGCCATTCTTCACTATCATGGTACATAACCTCGCTCCTTTCATTAAAGTGATACTCTTTATTCTAACATGCTAATCTTTTAGGTCAACAGCTTTTATTTTTGATTATAAATAATAATATATAGATTATTTTAAAAGTATAAATGGATTAGTAAAATTTGAACATAAGAAAAAGCACCTTAAAGTGCTTAGAAAATGTATGTAAGTTAAGCTTCGAAGGTATTTAAAATTTCTCCAGTATAGATATCTGCAACAAAGTGGTAGTGAACGATCTGGTCATTTTCCTTACGTGAGATGCCTCCTGTGTATACCAATGGACGGGAATTGTAGGTAGTATATTCAATAGGGTCATAATCGATCCAAGAACCTGTGATTTCTCCTTCAAGCGCGAAGGCTTCACGAATACTTTCTAATACCTTACCAGCGTTTAAGGGGCGATTTTCCTTATATAATAGCGTACCTGCAGCACCAATAACAATTCCAGATATCAACACAATTGTTCCTAGTAAGCTGTAATTTTTGTTTTGAGACATATCTTTCCTCCTATTTGTGATAAGTAATCTAACTTCTTATCGCTTTTGAAACTTATCTTGATCATACCATAAATTTTATTTAAAGAATACTTTTCAAACTTGTACGCCAATTGCTTTTAAAGTATTTTTGTGACAGAATAAAAGGAGAATAATAAGTCAAATAAAGATGAGGAGGGTGTGGCTTAGCCACAAATTTTATGAACGATCAAACTTTTGCCTTAATAAAAAAGTTAACTGAATTACAAGGAATCTCAGGTCACGAAAAACGTGTTAGAGACTTCATGCATCAAGAAATGTCTCCGCTTGTTGATGAAATACATCAGTCTAGTTTAGGAAATATCTTTGGTATCAAACATAGTAAGAAAGAGGGAGCACCTCGTTTAATGGTGGCAGCGCATATGGATGAAGTGGGCTTTATGGTTCGTGAAATTACCGATCGAGGCCTTTTCAGAGTAGTCCCAATTGGTGGATGGAACCCTTATGTGATTTCAGCCCAACGCTTTACGTTGCAAACTAAAAAAGGCGATTATCCGATTGTATCTGGAGCAGTTCCTCCTCATCTCTTAAGAGAAAAAGGCGCTAAATCACAGCTTAAGGCTGATTCTATTCTTTTTGATGCAGGATTTACTTCTAAGGAAGAAGCAGAAGAATTTGGAGTGAGATTAGGCGATCCAATTGTACCCCAAGTGGAAACTATTAAGACAGCAAACGGTAAATCAATTCTGTCTAAAGCATGGGATAACCGTTATGGATGTACAGTTGTATTAGAAACGCTTCGTGAAATTCAAAATGAAGAACTCAATAATGAATTAATTATTGGAGCAAGTGTTCAAGAAGAAGTTGGTTTAAGAGGTATTAGAGGGGGCGTTCATGAATTCCAACCGGATCTTTTTGTAGCGGTGGACTGTTCACCAGCAAATGATATTGAAAAAGCGACTCAAAGTGAAGGGCAATTAGGTGGAGGGTTCTTACTGAGAATCCAAGATCCTGGTATGATTACTCACAAAGGCTTGCGCGAGTATATTGAAGATACTGCAAACACCCATAATATTCCCTACCAATGTTTCTTCTCTAAAGGTGGTACTGATGCTGGAGCTGCTCATACTATGAATAAGGGTGTTCCTAGTGCAGTGATTGGAGTTCCAGCACGTTATATTCACGGCCATCAAACTTTATTTACTATCTCAGATTATGAAGCAGCCAAAGAAATGCTCTTGCATTTAGTACGTAATTTTGATCGCACGACTTATGAAACGATTATTAAATCATAAAAGGAGCAATTAAATGAAAAGTTTAGCATTTTATAATAAAGAAGGAATTGGCGATGTACTTCTTTTAACTAATGGAATAACGGATGAAGATCATCTCAGCTACGAACGCAAAGGGGATGTTACCATAATTAGAGATCAGACAAATGATCAAGTGATGGGTATTAATATTCATCGTTTATCTAAGCATTTTAAAGTGGAGGGTCAAGGTCTTGTTAAATTAAATAAAGAACAAGAAATGCTGGTTAAAAACCTCATTAAAGAGGCAGGCTTTGATTTAGAGGTCGAAATCGATCGAGAAGAAAAATTTGTGGTTGGATTCGTTGAAGAATGTCAAGCTCACGAAGATTCTGACCATTTAAATATTACTCAAACACGAGTGAGCGAAGATGAAGTCTTACAAATTGTTTGTGGAGCAGCTAATATTGCGCAGGGTCAAAAAGTTTTAGTGGCCAAATCAGGTGCAGTGATGCCTTCGGGCGCAATTATATGGCCTGGTGAATTACGAGGCGTTCCTTCTAGAGGTATGATTTGTTCTACCCGAGAGCTTGGTTTAGAAGATATTCAAAATGATCCAGGCATCTGGGTATTGCCGAATCATTTTGAAGTAGGAACAAGTTTAGCAGAAGTAATTCAAAGCTATTAATTTAGAGAAAAATCACAAAGGAGATCGCTATGACTTCTGAATATAAAGGTCCAGCTTTCAAAAAAGGTCATCACTTAGCTGGAAACAAGAAAAGAAAATTTCATCTTGGTATGGGGAGTCATCGTAGTTCTGAACACGCTTTAGAAGAGCCCGCTTTTAAAAAGGTTCAAAAGAAGATAGAATCTAATAGAATGTCAGATAGACCTTCTGATCGGTGGTTTGAATCCGGTTCAGGAATATTAGAAAGCTTTTCAGACAAACCACTATCATCCTCTTATCAAACAGCTTATGGACGGGAAGCAAAGCATTACCGACTTGAAAAAGCTAGTCAAGCCATGCAAAGCAAGAAAACTTTAGATGAACAGTTTGAAAATGAGCCAAATGAGACAAAGTTTTCTTATGCTTATGATATTCCTTTCTTGCATAATAAAGATTATCGTAGGAATAATATGGAAAACAAATTGCAAAAGGATTATAATAACTCATTGTCTACAAGCGAAAGAGAAAAAACTAAACAAGGCAATCAAGTAATAGAAGAACGTTTAGCCAATATTGATCATTCCTTGAAAGCAGTTCAACGGATGCAAGAAGGGCATCAAGAGTGTTGGACTATGAAAAAAGTTGACCGTCAGATACTCAAACGTTTAGTGAAAGACAAGCAATCCTTTCTCTTGTTTACTAAGGAGGATAATGAATAATGTTAGATAAAAATACTGTTTATCACTTTGTGGGAATAAAAGGCTCTGGTATGTCTGCCCTTGCTTTGGTTTTACATGGTGAAGGATACCATGTACAAGGTAGTGATGTAGCTACTTATTTCTTTACACAACAAGAATTAGAAAATCAATCCATCAAAATTCTAGAATTTTCAGCCGATAATATCCAAGCGAGGCAAACGATTATAGCAGGCAATGCATTTAATGATGAACACCCTGAGTTAGTGAAAGCGAGAGAATTAGGTCTACCTATTTATCGCTACCATACCTTTATTGGTGACTTATTAAAACAATACACTTCAATTGCTGTCACAGGTTCACACGGTAAGACTTCTACGACTGGTTTGCTGGCCCATACTTTAAAAAAACTAGCTCCTCTTTCTTATCTCATTGGTGATGGTACGGGTTTTGGCGATGAAGAATCTACCTACTTTGCCTTAGAGGCTTGTGAATATCGCCGTCATTTCATGGCCTATCAACCTGATTATGCGATTATCACCAATATTGATTTCGACCATCCAGACTATTATCAATCCATTGAAGATGTCTTTTCAGCCTTTAATGACTTTAGCCACCAAGCAAAAAAAGGAATTATCGCTTGGGGGGATGACCCATTTTTATCTAAATTGCAATCAAATGTTCCTGTCTATCGCTATGGCCTCAATGATAACCAAGAGTTTTATACTGATAATATTCAACGTACGCCAAAAGGCTCTGATTTTGACGTATATATTAAAGGAGAAAAATTTGGACACTTTCACCTTCCTGCTTATGGCGAGCATAATATTTTAAATGCCTTAGCGGTTATTACCTTACTCTATTTAGAAGGATTTAAGGCTAAAGACATTGCTGAACAAATGGCAAGCTTTCAGGGGGTAAAGCGTCGTTTTTCAGTAAGACAAGTTGAAGATTTAATTATTATTGATGACTATGCCCACCATCCAAGTGAGATAAAAGCAACAATTGATGCGGCTCAACAAAAATATCCTAATCGACGGGTAGTAGCAATCTTTCAACCCCATACTTTCAGTCGTACCGTAGCTTTGCTTAATGAATTTGCTGAAGCTTTATCAATTGCAGATCATGTTCATTTAGTTGATATTTTTACTTCAGCTAGAGAACAATCAGGTGATGTCAAAATTGAAGATTTAGCTAGAATGATTAATGAAAAAGTTGAAATTATTTCGAAAGATCATCTTTCACCGCTTATGGATTACAAAGATGAAGTCCTTTTATTCATGGGAGCGGGAGATATCGACCATTTAGCTCGTCAATTTGAAACAGCCTATGCGAGTCTTCATGTAAAAAATTTATAATGTAATTTGATTCTTAAAGCCAGCGAATTCGTTGGCTTTTTGCATAAATAAAGGAGTGACATAATGTCAAAACGTACCATACTTTTAATTGATGGATCGAGTTTAGCCTTTCGTTCTTTCTTTTCAATCCTTGATATTGAACGTTTTAAAAATCGATCAGGTCTTCATACTAATGCTCTTTTCACTTTTAAGAGAATGTTAGATAATGTCTTGAGTCAATTTAAGCCAACCCATGTTTTAGTGGCATTTGATAAGAGTGGTGGCACTTTTCGGACAGAAAAATATCAAGACTATAAAAGTGGACGCCAAAAGACACCTACTGAATTCAAAGAGCAGATGCCATATTTTCGTGTGCTGTTAGAAGCCTATGGGATTAAACATTATTCTTTAAGTAATTATGAAGCGGATGATATTATAGGAACTCTTGCTTATCAAGCAAACCAAGCAGATCAAGTTATTGTCCTATCTGGAGATAAAGATTTAACTCAATTAGCCAGTGATAAAACAACTGTGTATATTACGCGTAAAGGTGTTTCTGACCTAGAAGCATACACCCCTCAATCAATCCAAGAAAAATGGGGGATTGAGCCTTTACAAATTATTGACATGAAAGGTCTTATGGGGGATTCGTCTGATAATTACCCAGGTATTACTAGAGTGGGTGAGAAGACAGCACTTAAATTACTTCATCAGTTTGGTTCAGTAGAAGCCATGTATGATCGCTTAGATGAGTTAAAAGCTTCTAAAATGAAAGAAAACATTATTAATGATGAAGCTAATGCAAGGATGAGTAAAGATTTAGCTCGTATTCTTCATGATGCACCGATAGAATTGACAATTGAGGAGACTCTTTTGCACCAACCAGATTATCAAGCTTTAGCTGAGTTCTATCGTCAAATGGACTTTCAATCCTTCTTGAAAAACTTGCAAGTTGAGCAAGGGGAGTCGAGTACGATTAATCAAGCAGCAGAAGATTTACCTGAAATTTCCATCCAAGTAATCGATTCAGCAGACCGGATTGAACCCACTATCTTACCTGATCAAGCAGTGTATTACAGTGAAATCTTACAGGACAATTATCACTTTGCCCCTATTAAAGCGGTCGCTTGGTTAGACTTTAAACAGAATCAATTGTACATCCTTCCTGAAGACTTAGCTTTTAGCAGTCAAGTTTTTAAAGAGTGGTTAACTAACGAAGACAAGCAAAAAATCTTTTTTGATTATAAACGTGAAGCGGTCATAGCTTCCCGTTACGATACACAAATTAATGGCATAATGATGGATGTTTTGATTGCCACTTATTTAATTGATACAAAAAACAACCAAGAACTTGCGGATGTGGCTAATCTTTTAAATCTGCCAGTGACAGTGCAATACGATGAAACGATCTATGGTAAGGGAGCAAAAAGAGCTTTACCTGAAAATAAGGATCAGTTTTACCAACATTTAGCCAATAAATTACAAACTCTAAAAGCAGTTCAACAACCATTAGAAAATCGTTTAGAAGAACTAGAGATGACAGACCTCTATCATGAAATAGAGTTACCTTTGGCTCAAACCTTAGCCAAGATTGAAATCGGTGGCATAAAGGTTGATCGTTCAACTTTAGATGAAAAAAATGAGCAAGTTCTAATTCGTATGCAAAAAATGGAAGAAGAAATTCATAACATGGCTGGCTCAACTTTCAATGTGAATTCTCCTAAACAATTGGGTATTGTTCTTTTTGAAGATTTAGGCTTGCCTATTATCAAGAAAACAAAAACCGGGTATTCTACAGCAGCTGATGTTTTGGAAAAGTTGAAAGACAAGCATCCCATTGTCCCAGCTATTTTAGCCTATCGACAGATTGCAAAATTACAGTCGACCTATTTAGCAGGGCTTCCACCCTATATTAAAGAAGATGGTAAGATTCACACACGCTTTGTCCAAACTTTAACTCAAACAGGACGTCTTTCATCCACTGATCCTAACTTACAAAACATACCAATCCGAATCGAAGAAGGACGGCTAGTGCGTCAAGCTTTTGTACCAAGCAAGAAGGGCTGGAAGTTATTTGGGGCGGATTATTCACAAATTGAATTACGCGTTTTAGCTCATATTTCGCAAGATCAACACATGCAAGAAGCGTTTAGAAATAATGAAGATATCCACTCTGCTACGGCTAGAAGAGTCTTTAACCTAGAAGATGATCAGGCAGTAGATGCAGACCACCGTCGCCAAGCCAAGGCAGTTAACTTTGGAATAGTATATGGAATTTCTGATTATGGTTTATCACAAAATTTAAACATTACCCGTAAAAAAGCCAAGGCTTTTATTGATCGTTACTTTGAAATGTTTCCGGGCATCAAAACATTTATGGAAACGATTGTGGAAGAAGCTAAAGAAAGAGGCTATGTAAAAACACTCTTCAATCGCCGGCGTTATTTACCGGATATTCACGCTACCAATTTTAATGTTCGTTCCTTTGCAGAACGAACTGCTATGAACTCGCCAATTCAAGGAAGTGCGGCTGATATTATTAAAGTTGCCATGGTTAATTTAGATCAGCGCTTGAAAGAGGAAGACCTTCAATCACGCATGATTTTACAGATACATGACGAATTGATCCTTGAAGGACCAGAAGAAGAAATGTCGATCTTAGAAAAAATAGTTCCACAAGTGATGGAGGAGGCTGCTGATTTGAGTGTTCCACTAAAAGTAGACTATCATTATGGAGATTCTTGGTTAGAGCTTAAATAAATAGAAATAAACTCACAACAAAATGTCTTAGAACTTGAAAATTCTTAAGAATTTAACTTGTGAGTTTTTGATTTATCATATGTAAAAGTTTACTAATTTTTTTTATATTGAGAAACTTAAATTTTTCATTGACGCACTTTTAAAATTAATATAAAATAAAACTAGCCACTTTGAAAGCGTTATCAAACAGTGGTAAAATAAAAGGAGGTTTTTTATGATTACGAATGGATTTCACTTTATCGCCTTCATGTTACTTTTCATAGGTGTAATGGTTTGGCTTGAAAGCAAGTATAAGGATTCGAAGTTCTTTACTTATGTACCAGCACTGATAATAGTTTATTTTGGAACGATGTTATTTTCAACCTTTGGTTTTTGGCAAGGGGAGGAAGTCTTGGGTGCAAGGGGAGCGATTAAGGATGCTATTCTTCCAGCTATGATCTTTCTAATGCTTCTAAGAGCTGATTTAAGAGATATTGCCAAGTTAGGCTGGAAAATGATCCTATCATTTTTCTCAGCAACAATCACGATTACAATAGGTTTTGTAATCGCTTTCACCCTGTTCAAAGGCATCCTATCGCCGGATGCTCCGCTCACGCTTGGTGCCTTAGCAGGTAGTTGGGTAGGTGGCGTCCAAAATATGTCTGCTGTTATGGAATCATTAAATCTTAATAGTGAAAGTATGGGATACACTCTTTTGATTGATTCGATTGATTATTCAATGTGGATAATGTTCTTGTTAGCTATGGTACCTTTTGCTAAAAAGTTTAATAAATGGACCAAGGCTGACACCTCTGTCATAGATAAAGTGAATGAAAATTTAACTATTAAATTTGATAAAATTAGTACAGCCATTGAGCATCATCATATTCTACTGTTATTAGGTTTAGCTTTTAGTTTTACTGCTCTAGCACAAACGATAGCTGGCTACTTACCTGGTAACTTTGAAACAGGCTGGACAATCATTATCGTTACTTTTATTGGTTTAGCGTGCGCTATGACACCTTTAGGTAAGATTCCGGGTGCCCCACAGCTATCTAATGTTTTGTTATATTTATTAATTGGTTTAATTGCAGCTACTTCAAATTTTGCCGAATTAACCCAAGCCCCAGCTTATATTTTAACTGGTTTTGTTATTTTGTTAGTTCACGGCATATTAATGTTAATTATAGCTAAGCTTTTTAAGTTGGATTTATTCACATGTGGGGTGGCTTCATTAGCTAATATAGGTGGAGTAGCATCTGCACCAGTTTTAGCAGCGGCTTATTCTCAATCTTTAGTGCCTATTGCTGTATTAATGGCCTTAATAGGTGTAAGTACGGGAACATTTATTGGAATACTAATTTCAAATCTTTTAGCATTTTTAGCTTAAAATCTTTAAAAACTGTATCTTTTAAGATGTGACAACAATAGACGATTGTTTGAATGATATTTTATCTGTCTACTTGACAGGGGGCATATCAGAAATTCAATCGTCTTTTTTGTGTCCTTATTAAGACAAAATCTTTAAAATAGCTTGAAGCTTCTAAGCTAGGATGAAAGTCCCCCCCTCTTAGTATATAATAATTGGTGTACATAAAAGAAAAGGACGGAAATTATGATAAAATTAATGAAGCAAATCACTCGTTTTGTTTTTGTTGGAGGGACAGCGACCCTACTAGATATGGGGATCCTCTATTTGCTTAATTATCAATTTGGTGTTAATCACCATATTGCCGCAACCATTGCTTTTGTAGTAGCTACCTTTTATAACTATTACCTGTCTATGAAATTTGTTTTTAAAAGTAAGTTTGAAGCAGGAGAACGACATAAAGAATTCCTGGCTTTTTTCATTTTAAGTGTTATCGGATTGCTAATCACCCTAATCGGCTTGGTAATCTTTGTAGATTGGCTCAAGTGGGATGTAATGATTTCTAAGGTGCTGATCGGTATTGTTGTGATGATTTTTAATTTCGTGACACGTAAAATTTATTTTGAAGGGGAGGCAGACCTACATTGAAAATAACAATTTTGATTCCCTTTTATAATGAAGAAGAAATGATCGAAAAGACTCACCAAGTTTTAAGTAAAGAATTGAAAACAATGGTTGAGTTCGAATTTGAATTACTTTATGTGAATGATGGCTCCTCCGATCACACCTTAGAATTGATGCGAAAAATTGCTGAACAAGATGAGCGAGTTAAATACCTTTCATTTAGTCGCAATTTTGGTAAGGAGGCTGCAATGTTAGCGGGCTTTGATCATGCCAGTGGCGAAGCAGTTATTATTATGGATGGAGATTTACAAAATCCGCCATATTTAATTAAAGAAATGATTGCTAAATATCAAGAAGGCTATGATGTGGTGAATGCCAAGCGAAGTCGAGATGGCGAACGAAAAACAACCAGTTTTTTTGCAAAAATCTTTTATAAAGTTGCCAACACCATGATGGATGTCGAATTGACGGATGGTGTTTCGGATTTTCGTCTGTTATCACGGCCAGCCATTAATGCTATTATCTCATTAAGAGAGTATAATCGTTTTTCTAAAGGATTATTTTCTTGGATAGGTTTTAAGGAAACGGTCATTGAATATGAAAATGAATTACGACAAGCAGGACAAACAAAATGGTCATTCAAAAAGTCTTTAAACTACGCTTTAGATGGAATCCTATCCTTTTCTAATCATCCCTTAAGAATGATTTTTGGCTTAGGTTTAACTTGTATTGCAATTGCCGGACTCTATATTATATGGTTACTTTTTAACTACTTTAGTGATCCGAGTCAAGCAGTATCAGGTTACTTCACCACTATTTTTACAATTGTATTTTTTGGAGGCGTTCAATTAGTCTCCATTGGGGTTTTAGGTGAATATATTGGTAAAATATTCTATGAGGTAAAGGGAAGGCCTCATTATATTATTGAAGAAAGCAATATTAAGAAGGGGGACCAGGAATGAAGAAAAAAACATGGATTTATGGAATGAGCGGCTTGGCTCCTTTGGCCTTAATGCTAGTAGGGTGGTTTATTAATGATTTCTTTCCTTTTGGAGAAAAGTCTTTCTTAGCTATCGACTTTAATCAGCAATTTATTGATTTATATATATTTATGCGAAATTCTTTTTATTCAGGTGATTTTGGCGCTTTGTTTTATTCTTTTACCAAATCAATTGGAGGAAATATGATTGGGGCTTGGGCTTATTACTTAATGAGTCCTTTCAATATATTTTATTTAATTTTACCCATGAAATGGATAACCTATGCTATATTTTTATCGGTATGGTTGCGGTATGGGGCTATGGGCTTATCCATGGCTTATTATCTTATTAAACGCCATGGTGGCCAAAAAAGACCTTATTTGACTTTGATTTTGGCTACCACCTATGCCTTGAATGGTTTCGCTGTGTCTTATCAAATGACACCTATTTTTATGGATGCATTATGGCTAATGCCTCTGCTGCTTGTAGCGCTAGAAAATGTACTGGATGGTAAAAAGCCTTACACCTACATTTTTCTTTTGGCTTCGACTATGATCATTCAATATTATATGGGCTATATGATTTGCTTGTTTATTTTATTCTATAGTTTTTATTATTTGTTTGTTCAATATTACCAAGTACATAAAGACCATTATTTTAAATTTTTAGGACAAAATGTTGTTCGCTTAGGTATGTTTTCTCTAATAGGAATTGGACTGTCAGCTCTATTATTAGTGCCTAACATTTATAACTTACTCTTTTCAAAAGCTGCTTTGGAATCGACTCTATCTTTTGATTGGGAATTACAAATAAATCCATTAGATATCTTTGCTAAGTTAATGATAGGGGCTTTTGATAATGAGTCATGGTCTGCGGGACCGAACTTACCCAACATATATGTTGGGTCCTTAGCTATGGTGGGGGTAATCAGTTATTTCCTATCGAAAACAATTAAAACCAGCCATAAATGGGCGAGCGCTACTGTTTTAACTATCTTCTTCTTTTCTATGACCCATGAATTCACTAGCAAGATTTGGCATATGGGACAAAATCCAGCAGGCTTTTTCTATCGTTTTTCTTGGATTCTAGTCTTTTTCCTTATCTTATTAGCTTATCAAGGACTCAAGGATAAAGTGATTGAAAGCCAGGAAGTTTTCATTGGAATAGCTATTGCCCTCTTAATTCAGTCTGTAGTGATGGTCAAGGAATATTCTTTCCTGACTCCTGAACAAAGACAAGCTTCCGCCTTTATTTTTGGGCTAATGTGGTTGGTTCTTTATTTAGTAAAACAGCCTCACTTTAAATGGCTGCTAGTTTTATTATTAAGTTTTGGAGAGTTAAGTGCCAATGCCTATCTTTCCCAGGGAAGACTAAATCATAACAATGCTTTTAAATTTGAAAATGCACTGGATGTCATTGACGAATCTATTGATAAAATTCGTCCAGACAAAAGCGATTTTTACCGTATCTCTAAAACATTCTATCGGTCTAAAAATGATCCGATGACTTTTAGTTATCCTGGAATGACAACCTTCACCTCTAGTTTAGAAGGCTCTACACGAGATTTGTTCGAAGAACTAGGGAATTCAGCGATTGATGCATCTATTTATTATTATGGTACTCCTTTAACTGATGCTCTATTCGGAGTGAAGTATTTTGTAAATAATGAACCCTTTTCAAGTGATGATCAAGCTGTTATTGATCAGACTTATATTTTTCCAACGGATGTGACACGCCTAGATATTACTAATGAGGCGAATAAGGTAGATGAAACCGATCGATTTACCATTTTCCAAACGCCTAAAACATTGCCGATTGCTTTTGGAGTAAGTAATCAGTTGGCTCAATTGAATTTAATTGAAAACCGACCGATCGCTAACCAAAATGCGATTGCTCAAGCTCTCCTATCAGATGATACAGAAATTTTCAAACTGGTTGAGACCGAGGTGACTTTAACCAACTTAATTCATGGAGCGACACAATCAGGAGGTCAAATCTTTTCTCGTGAAGATAATACACTGGATGGTTCAATGAAGTTGATTTTTACGCCAACTACTGATGATTCCTACTTTGTCGATATTCCGCGCAGTTTATCAACCTATAAGGGAGAAGTCGACATTTTATTAAATGGACAGAATTACGATTATCGCTCTAAATTCGGAGCCAATCAAGTCTTTAATATTGCCCATCAAGCCAAAGGTCAAGAACAAGAGTTGGAGATCATTATTAAGGCTGACCGACAATTCAATTTGACAGATCTGAAGATTTACCAAATGGATCAAAATAAGGTTAACCAAATAATCGAAGACCGGCAGTCAGAGGCCATACAAATAGAAGAGTGGGGCTCCAACTATGTGAGAGGTTCGATTACAATTAAAGATAGCCCTTGGGTGTTTACTTCTATTCCGTACGACCAAGGATGGCAAGTGAAGGTCGATGGAGAACTTGTAGAAGACGAAAAAATATGGGATTCTCTTTTGGCCTTTCAAGTAGAAGCTGGCGAACATCAACTTGAAATGATCTTTCAGCCGAGAGGCCTTTTATTGGGAGCAGGCATTACTAGTTTGTCTGCCTTAAGTTTAATTGCTTGGGCTCTTCTAGAGCAAAAGTACGGCAAGTTCTTAATGTTTCATCGAAATGGTGAGTCGTTAAATAAACGACAAATTGGTCGCTCAGCCAAAAAGTCTCCTACTGACCAGCAGGTTGAAAGGTTCAAAATTACAAAAGATCCAACGAATGACATTAAAGTAGAGGAGTAAATTTCAAGATGAGTCAGAAAAAATCTTTAATTATTTCTTGGTCACTTGGCTTTCACTTTCTATCAGCTTATCTAATAACGGCGATTTTAAACATTATGATGTGTCCTGAACTCAATGTTTTGGTCATTCTGGATAATCAAGTGTCCATATTTTCTTTTTTAAGTATGCTTGTTTTAGTTTTTTCACTTTTATTAGCGGGCGATTTTCATTTTTCAAGAGAAGATTTAAGAGGAGAATTTTTTACTATTGTCTTAGTAATATTTTGTCTATTCTTTACATGGCAAAACTCATCCTTAGTAATCGTCTTGGGTGTGTTTTTTCTTTTAATGACCTACTATTGCTATCTCTTTTTCAATAGACTTAAGAAACAATTCATTGTATTGGGAGGAGCTTTTATCTTAGCGATACGCTTCATTTATCTGGCTGTTTTTTTGAATGAAGAAACATTTGTAACAAATAGTTCATCAATGGATAAAAAATTATTAATCTTATTTATTTTAAGTGCTATTTTAGCTTACTTCTTAACTCGTGGAAGTCTTCTGGAACGATTAAATTTAAGAATGAGGTCAGGGAGTTTATGGGCAATATTCTTTCTGTCCATTATATTGTATGCATCAACAGTTGGCTTATGGGTAATTGCTAGAGTTTTAGTCTATGCTTCACCGACTTATGATATGGGCATTTTTTCGCAGATGTTTGAGAGTATGGCGAATGGGATGGGGCCTATTACAACTTTAGAAAGAGGAGAAAAGTTGTCACATTTTGCAGTGCATCTCTCTCCTATTCATTATTTAATTCTGCCTGTTTATTGGCTATTACCGAGTCCTTTGACTATTCAAGCGCTTCAAGTTCTCATTGTAATGTCAGGAGTCATACCTTTATATTTAATACTTAATCAGTTAAAGTGGAGTGTGAAGTATCGAATTGTCTTTCTTTTGCTCTATTTATGGATGCCATCATTGACTAGCGGTCAATTCTATGACTATCATGAAAATTGTTTTTTAGCACCATTAGTTTTATGGTTAATTTATGCCGACTTCAGTCAATCGAGCTGGAAGATGGCGGTAGCAACCCTATTATTATTAGCAGTCAAAGAAGATGCGATTGTTTATGTAATAAGTATCGGGGCTTTCTTTTTATTACAAAATCTTTGGCCCCAAACGTCTAAGGTAAAAAAAGTAATACTGGGGCTTCAGATTATTATACCAATAGCTTATTTTTTCTTTGCTATTACTTGGTTAAGACACTTTGGCACTGGGGCAATGACTAGTCGCTTTGCCAATTTTATGCTGACAGACCAAGAGGGTTTAATCCATGCGGTCTTTAATGCCATAAAAAACCCCGCATTCACATTAGCAAGTATTTTTACTTATGAAAAGTTAAAGTATCTCTTGATTATTTTTGCAAGCCAGGCCTTCTTACCCTTGCTACAAGTTTCATGGCGCCCGTATATTTTATTGTTACCCCTTTTGGTCATCAATCTTGTCAGTGACTGGCCTTATCAAGTCGACTTATTTAAACAATATCACTTTGGGTCGAGCACGCTTATTCTTTTTATGTCTATCATAACCATTGAACATTGGCAAAGAAGAAAAGTGTATCTGTTTCGAACCAAAAAAATCTCATTTGAACAATTATCTAGCTTTTTCATCACCTTATCAATATTAGCAAGCCTTTCGTTTTTTGTAACAATGATAGGCCCTAGAAAGTATGATTATCAATCCTATCAAAACGACACTGAATTTTATCAATCGATTCAAAAGACCTTAGCTAAAATACCAAAAAATAGTAGAGTTGTGACGGTATCCTCATATACGACACCTTTATCAAAAAATTCAGAACTCTATGATCTTTTCTATCATAATAATCGAGAAGTAGACCTTACTATTGATTATGTTGTTTTTAATCGCTCAATTTTAGAAGGTCAATCAGAAGAAAAACAAGTAATTGAAAAATATCTTGCTTCAGGCTATATTGAAAGTGATCTTTCAGGTAGGGATGTTGTTATTTTAGAAGCTAGATAAATTTTTGAACCACCTAATCCTAGGTGGTTTTTAAAATAGGACGATATCATCTTTACTATTCGACATAACCGACAAAGTTCTTCTTTCATGATAAAATAAAAATAGATTTCAGTTTAGGAGTGGGTTAAATGCCAGAATTACCAGAAGTAAATGCTGTCATGATTGGATTGAATCAGTTGGTTCAAGGAAAGACCATAAAAAAAGTAAATGTTTATTGGCCTAGAATAGTAGGGGCTGAAAATGCTGAAGAAGTAAAATTGTTTGCTAATCAGTTAATCGACCAACAAATCATTGAAGTCAAACGAAGAGGAAAATATTTAATATTTATTCTTAGCGATAAGGTTATGATTTCGCATTTGCGAATGGAAGGTAAATATCAATACACTCCTCAAGATCAATTGACATCCTATCAAAAAGATAAGCACACTCATGTCGAATTTATGTTCTCTGATGGAACTTTATTGAACTATCATGACGTTAGAAAGTTTGGTCGGATTGAAGTAATAGCGAAAAATGAGCTAGAAAATTATTTTCTCGCCAAGGACTTAGGTCCAGAACCCACAGAAAATGAGTTTGATTTAGCAAGTTTTCAAAAAGACCTATCCAAAATTAATCGTATGATTAAACCTGTTCTCTTAGATCAAAAAACAGTGGCAGGTTTAGGAAATATTTATGTTGATGAATCCTTATTTAGAGCAGGAATCCATCCAGCTAGTTTGGCCAGGTCTGTTCCACTAAGTAATATGCAAGATCTACATCAATCAATCATTGAGGTGATTGATGAAGCGGTCAAGGCAGGAGGCTCATCCGTTCGAACTTACCGCAACAGTTTAGGACAAGCAGGAGAATTTCAACAACAATTGCAAGTGTATGGGCGCAAGGGACAGCCTTGTTTTCGATGTGGTACTACCGTAGAAAAAACTCAGTTGGCTCAACGAGGCACACATTACTGTCCAAGGTGTCAGAGATATTTTACTTAGTAAAAACAAACATGATCGACTAAACAGGAGGTATAGTATGACGTTTTTGATAGCATTAACAGGAGGAATAGCAACCGGTAAATCAACCGTGGCTCAAATAATTAAAAATTTAAACTATCCAGTTATTGATACGGATCTAATTGCAAGGAAAGTAGTTAAGCCTGGTAGTAAGGGATTAAATAGACTGGTTGAAAGATTTTCTGAAAAAATCCTATTGGGCTCAGGTCATTTAAACCGTCCACTTTTATCGGCAATAGTCTTCAATGATTCTCAAGCTTTAGAAGCCCTTAATCAAATTTTACACCCTTTGATTCTTGAAGAGCTAAGACGTCAAATTAAAACGTTATCTGAACCATTGGTATTCGTTGAAGTGCCCTTGTTATATGAAGTGGGTTGGCAAGCTTTCTTTGATCAGGTGTGGGTGATCTATGCGCCTTATCATAAGCAATTAGAACGCTTGACTCAAAGAGATCAAATCGATCTAGAAATGGCTCAAAGAAAAATTTCTAGTCAAATCCCCACTATCGAAAAAATTGAGCAAGCTGATTTTGTCATTGATACTGAGTTTGACAAAGAGACAGTTGCTGAACAAGTTAATCAAGCATTACAAGATTTATTAAATAAGCTATAATAGAATTAGGAATTACTTTAATATATTTATATAGAAAGGGGGAGCTTTGATGGAATGTCCAAAGTGTCATCAGCAACAATCCAAAGTAATTGATTCCCGACCCGCAGAAGATGGTGCATCTATCCGACGTAGAAGAGAGTGTATGACTTGTGGTTTTCGTTTTAATACTTATGAACGTATTGAGAGAACACCTTTATTAGTAGTTAAACGTGATGGAACACGTGAAGAGTTTAATCGTGATAAACTCTTGCGTGGTATTGTTAGAGCGGCAGAAAAACGACCGATTAGTCGTGAGCAAATGGAAGAAGTGGTCGGTCACGTTGAAAATAAAATTCGAGAAGTTTGTGAACAAGAAATTGCTAGTAAAGATATCGGTGAATTTGTAATGCCTTTATTAATGGAATTAGATGAAGTGGCCTATATTCGTTTTGCTTCGGTATACCGTGAATTCCAATCACGTGAAATGTTTATTAAAGAACTTGAAGCCCTAACGCTACAATCAAAATCATCGGAGCAAGAGGACCATGGTCTTACAGATTAATCCTTATCAACCTTATCAAGTCAAATTAGGCCTTCCTTTATCATTTCAGCAACTTCAATGTTTAACTCAACTTTATCAACCGATTATTGGGGCCGATGCAGTCAGTTTATATTTAACTTTGGCTCACCAACCGAGAGAAAAACTTAATTGGACCTATCGGACGATGCACTCTCGATTATTACCTGTTCTTAATATGGGTATAGGGGATTTCAATCAAGCACGCATTCATTTAGAAGCTGTGAATCTTATAAGGACTTATCGAGATGAAAAGTCACATGATGACTATACACGGCAAACTATTTTCTATGAAATGCAAATGCCTTTGTCAGTGGAACATTTTTTTAAACATCCCCAATTATCATTAGCTCTTTTTAATCAAATAGGTGATGAGTCTTATTATGGCTTGATTCGTCTGTGGAAAAAAGAAGACCTAGGGCAGACAGCATTAAGCGAAATCACCTTACCTTTCGCTGAGGTTATCAATGCTAAAAGCGAAAACTTTCGTCGTAGTGAATTATTTGAAGCGACCGAAGGCATACAATTCCAAGACCAATACTCAAATTTTGAGCTTGATGAAGACAACTTTCAAGATAGATTTGATTTATCTTTCTTTTATCAGATACTAGCCAGTAAACAAGTTGCTAAAGAATTGATAAGCCAAGCTGTCTTGAACCAAATAGCTAGCTTAAGTCAGTTTTATGAACTAGATGAGGAAGCTATGGCGCAAGTTGTTAAACTCGCTCAAAGTCCAGTCACACAACAAATTGATCTTGAATTGTTAAGAACTTATGCAGCAAAATATCAGTATTTTAAGAAACGCGAATATTATGATCAATTAGTCGACCAGTCAGTCAAAGCAAGTCACGAAGAACTTGCTAATTTGAAAAATGATTTAAGAACGAACTATCCAAGCTTTACCGATCAAGAAATTGAAATTATACTTATCTGTCAGCAAATGAATCCAAGTGAATTTTTAAATCAAATTAAAGAAGAAGCAGGCGGATTTGCGACGAGTTCTGAACATTATTATTTAAAAGAACTAATTGAGAAATCACGTCTGCCACAAGCTGTCTTGAACTTTTTAGTTTATTATTTAATCGTTATGGAAGGGCACGCCAATTTTGAAAAAGGAAGATCGAATCGATTGGCTAATGAGTGGCAACAAGTGGGACTATCCAATCCTGCAGAGGCCTTGGAGTTCTTACATAAGCAGAGACTCTTTAAAGAGAAACAAAGTAAAATTAAAGACAAGCAAAAAGCACAATCATCAAAGAACAATTGGACTAACAAAAAAAAATATCAAGAGTTGGTGCCTAGTTGGTTGAAGGAACAACAAAATCCAAAAGCCACTTCTCAAGAAAATGCTAGCAGTAAACCAGTTGAGACAAATGGTAAGAACGCATTGTCAAAGGAGATAGATGATGACTCTATAGACAAAGGCGCAAAACCTTCGTCACAATTAAAAGAAGAAGAAATTCGCAAACGACTAGAGAACTTATTAAATAAGGGGGAAGATTAAGATGCAATCCATCAAACAGCTGATGAAAGATTTTGAAAATCAAACACCCCAATCTGCTTCAAGTCAAGAAATGACAAAAGTGCTTCTCAATTATCCTGCTATTAAGGATTTTATCAATGCTAATCAGGACAAAATTTCACTAGAAATGATCATGAATTCTCTATCCAAACTCAACGAGTATCGGATGGAAAAAGAAGCCATGGCAGCAGGTAAAGAAGGGCAAAACCCTGGTTTTACACCGGAACTTTTTATCAACTATAACTATATAGATGTTACCTATGTGCCCACTCAAAGTTATTTACATCAACAGGCCCAAAGAAAAACAGCTGCTTTAATTGATAATCGGATGATGGCTCTAGATGTTCAAAAAGCAAGGCTTGAAGATTACGACTTAACCAGTCCGCAACGTTTAGTGTTGATGGAAGCTGTCACAACTTTTATTGAAGAGATTAAAGTGAATATTCGTCAAGCCAGAGGTATGTATATCGCTGGACCGTTTGGTGTTGGAAAGACCTATTTATTAGGGGCCTTAGCCAATGCTCTAGCCAGTTTGGGTTATCAAGTATCGATGATTCATTACCCAACCTTTACGATGGAAATGAAGGCTGTGATTGGGCAAGACAATCAATTATTTATGATGTTAGAGCAAATTAAGAAGAAAACAGTTCTAATTATTGATGATATTGGGGCGGAATCGAATTCAGCTTGGTTAAGAGATGATTTATTAGGGGTTATACTCGAACATCGGATGAAGGAATCCTTACCAACATTTTTCACTTCCAACTTCACAATGGCAGAGTTAGAAGTTCATTTAGCTTCTAGTCGTAATGCTTCCGACGTGACGAAAGCGGCAAGAATCATGGAAAGAATTAAATTTTTAACTAAGGAATGGCAATTGACGGGAGAAAATCGCCGCTTATCTAACCGTTAATTTATTAAAGAGAGGAAATCGATGTATGAGAGATGGATTCAAATCAACAGATTTTAAAAAAGAGCAAAGGTTTATATTGCTAGTCCTTGCTATTGCACTGATTATTCAAATAACGGTGGCAGGGTTGTATTTCTTTGTGGAAAAGCAAACTGTTTTATTATTTCCTATGTTTTTAGGGATTTTAGCTAATTTGACTGGCATTGGCAGATTAATACAATTATGAAACTAATTCTTGCATTTTTTTAAGATTGATGGTTTAATGAATTTAACTCAAGATAAGAAATTAATGAGAAGTCACGAAGTTTAATTCCCTCATTTCAAGAGAGAGGTCGTTTGCTGGAAGACCTTAATGATAATTAGCTTTACCCCTTCTTGAATGCTCGATCCAAGCATGAGTGGTAAGTCGAGACGTCGGAGGCGTTAACTCTATGAGATTATCTTATAAAAGATAATGAACTTGGGTGGAACCACGTCGAATACACGTCCCATTGGTTAGTAATAGCCAATGGGACGTTTTGTTTTAAGTTTCAGTAGTACGGAGGAGGAATCTTATATGTCAACAATTCATTTAACATTACCAGATGGTGCTGTAAGAGAATATCAATCAGGCATCACACCCATGCAAGTAGCAGAATCTATCTCTCGTTCTTTAGCTAAAGCAACCTTAGCAGGTAAATTTGAAGGAGAGATTATTGACCATAATCGACCAATTGAAAAGGATGGGTCAATTGAGATTATCACTAATAAAAGTGACGAAGCTTTACAAATTATGCGTCACTCAACCGCTCACTTAATGGCTCATGCTATGACTCGTTTGTATCCAGGTATTCACTTTGGTGTAGGACCTGCCATTGATTCAGGATTCTATTATGATACTGACAAACCAGATCCAATTACCGAAGAAGAATTGCCAAAAATTGAAAAGGAAATGAAAAAAATTATTTCAGCTAATTATCCAATTGAACGGCGAGTAGTATCGCGTCAAGAGGCTTTAGAGATTTTTAAGGATGATCCTTACAAGCAAGAGTTAATCAATGATTTACCTGAAGACGAAATTATCACCGTCTATACGCAAGAAGATTTTACTGATTTATGTCGTGGAATTCATGTGCCTTCAACTGGTAAGATTAAGACTTTTAAACTCTTGTCACTCGCTGGAGCTTATTGGCGTGGCAATTCTGATAATAAGATGATGCAAAGGGTTTATGGAACAGCATTCTTTAAACAAGAAGATCTAGATGAATTCTTAAGATTACGTGAAGAGGCCAAGGAGCGCGACCACCGTAAATTAGGTAAAGAATTGAACATATTCATGATTAGTCCGGAAGCGGGATCAGGTTTACCTTTCTGGCTACCTAATGGAGCAACTATCCGTCGTACCATCGAACGCTATATTACTGATAAGGAAATTTCATTGGGTTATCAACATGTTTACACTCCAATCATGGCCAAGACGGATCTTTATAAGACCTCGGGACACTGGGATCATTATCAAGATGATATGTTCCCGCCTATGGATATGGGTGACGGTGAGATGCTTGTTCTAAGACCGATGAACTGTCCACACCATATGATGATTTATAAAGATGATATTCATTCCTATCGTGAACTACCTATTCGAATTGCAGAATTAGGGATGATGCATCGTTATGAAAAATCGGGTGCTTTATCAGGCTTGCAGCGTGTTCGTGAAATGACACTTAATGATGCGCATATTTTCGTTCGTCCTGACCAAATTAAAGAGGAATTTAAGCGTGTGTTACAGTTGATTTCTGAGGTATATGAGGACTTTGGCATTACAGATTATCGTTATCGTTTATCATACCGTGATCCTGAGGATACTAAGAAATACTTTGATGATGATGAGATGTGGGAAAAAGCCCAAGCTATGCTTAAAGAAGCTATGGATGAATTAGAATTGGATTACTTTGAAGCGGAAGGGGAAGCAGCTTTCTATGGGCCTAAGTTAGATGTTCAATTCAAAACAGCTATTGGCTTAGAAGAAACCATGTCCACAGTACAATTAGACTTCCTACTTCCAGAACGCTTTGACCTAACTTATGTAGGTGAGGATGGTCAAAATGACCATCGTCCGGTTGTTATCCACCGTGGTGTAGTTTCAACTATGGAACGATTCGTTGCCTACTTAATTGAAGAGTACAAGGGATCCTTCCCTACTTGGTTAGCTCCAGTTCAAGTTGTTCTTTTACCAGTTAATCTCGCAGCCCATGGTGAAAAAGTAGAAGAAATCTATCATGCTTTGAGAAATGTTGGTGTTCGCGTTGAAATGGACTTGCGTAATGAAAAACTTGGCTATAAGATTCGTTCAGCTCAAACTTCTAAAGTTCCTTACCAATTAGTAATTGGGGACAAAGAAGTTGAATCTGGTAATGTGAATGTTCGTCGTTACGGTCAAGAAAATTCAGAATCAGTTTCGGTTGAAGATTTCATTGCAATGATTTTAGCGGATATTAATAATAAATCGAAAAAATAAAAAATTATAATTCTAAACACTTATCGCCCAAATTGTCTTTATTAACTACTTAAAGGCAAATTTGAGACTAAGTGTTTTTTTAATTCACAAAAATTATTTTCTAATAAGGCGGCAGTTATTAGCAATGATCATAGCAGTCTTGTATAGGTGTCATGAAGGCACAGGGTATTTCAAGCTTCGTTATCGGTAGCTCAGTCGTCTACCAAACTTTACTAATGGCGGTTATAGGAGCCACGCTCGGTTTGATATTTACTCTTTTAACAGCCCTTTATTTACCAGCAAAAGTACCTTTTGCTTTTTCATGGGAATTAATTGGAATTACAATGATCTTAATGATTGTCTTTGCGGTTTTAGGTGGATTGCTTTCAGTTAGACAAATTGTACGCATTGATCCAAGTTAAGCGATATCTTAGGAGATAAACGTGAAAGCCAAAGAAATTAAAAATATTGAAAAAAGTTTTAAAGATGGTGACAAAACAATTCAAGCTTTGAAACAGACTAATTTTGTGATTGAACCAGGCGAATTTGTGGCCATAATTGGCCCAGCTGGTTCTGGTAAAAGTACTTTATTATCGATTATTGGAGGGCTCCAAAGTCCTTCAAAAGGTCAAGTCTACTTAAAAGAAGAAGATTTTTCCGCTTTAAGTGATAAAGAACGTACTAAACGCCGCTTTGATAAAATAGGTTTAATTTTACAAGCCTCGAATCTTATTCCTTTTTAAAAGTTAAAGATCAATTCCGCTTAGCTGATGAACCGACGGCTAGTTTAGATAGTGAACGTGCTTTCGAGGTAGTGGATCTCTTAGCAAAAATGACTAAGGAAATAGCATAAGCAACAATTATGGTGACGCATGACACGCGGCTAATATCTAAATGTGACCGATTTTTTAAAATGATAGATGGAAAATTAGAAGAAGCCGATAGCAATGAATATTTAAAAAGCAGATTTCCTTTTTAAAGGAGATCTGCTTTTTAATCATCTAAAATTGTCAAATATTCTTTTAATAAAGTTAGTTATTGGATTATCTCTTCGATTTTCTAAAGTGTTTTTTTCTTGTTCGGTTTGAGACTCATTATCTTCTTCACCATCTATGGAAGTTTCATTAAGCTCTTCTTCAACTTTGGATTGAGTGACTTGATTAAGGGGTAAGTTTTCATTTTGATATAAATCAGGATGTTCAGCTAAAGCATCAAGAATCAAGGTTAATTGATCATAAGAAGAAGAATAACTTCCATCTTCTTGGATAAAGTTCCCCATGGATAAGGCAATAATTTCACGCCCATTTTCCTTGCCTGTCGCTACAAAACTATCTCCTGCACCATCTGTGAGACCGGATTTAAGGCCATTAATTCCTTCTCTTCCTAATGATTGACCAGGTAAAAGAGGGTTAGGGGTATTAAAAACTTGGCTAAAGTCGCCATCTTCCTGGAAAACATAAGTTTTAGCAGAAGAAATATTTAAAATTTCTGGAAATTCTTTAATGACATTTTGAGTCATCAAAGCTAGGTCCTGAGCAGACATTGCGTTTTCATTACTAGCTAGAGACCCAGCCATACGCCAATCTTCAGGTATAAATTCATTAGGGACACCAGAAGTTGTGTATAAATCGAAATCTACAAAGCCCCAATTATTAAGTTGGTCGATCATCGCTTGAACAGCTGCAGTTTCTGAACCATAGATTTCTCGCATCAGTAAAGAGGCTGCATCATTCCCTGAACGCATAATTAAAGCATGAAGTAAATCATCTACAGTATATTTTTGACCAGCTATTAAAGGGGTGCTAGTTAACTCAGGGTTATCAGAGAGTGCTTGAGTTAGATCACTGGGAGCTTCAATTTCACTTGTAATTTTTATTTTCCCATCTTCAATTGCTTTATAAGTAAGATAGGCTGTAAGAATTTTAGTTGTAGAAGCAATTGGATAGGGGATATTACTTCCTCTTTGAGCTAAAATTCGATTTGTTTCAACATCTACCACAATGAAGGATCTTGAACTAATTGAACTATCAAAAAAGCTGGTTAGCTCCTCTGGGTAATCATCTGGCATGACGACCGTCTTGTATTCTTTGGCCTTATTAATATCTCTAGACAGATCAGGTAATTTAGATAAATTTTCAACTTGGGCTGAAATAGCTTGATTGAATAAATTGCTAAAAAGCATGACTAAAACAAGTTTTTTAAAAAATTTTTGCCAATTTATTGAATGTATAGGCATAGGCTGTCCTCCTTAAAATGGGTGTGACTAACGTTAAAACTAGTCAATAAACTATTCTTTATTATAGCGAAATCTCAATTTAAGTCCAATTGAGATATGAAATTTAAAAAATCAAAGAAGCATCAAATTTCGTTCACAGTTATGAAAAGCGCAATTTTAAATGTTGATTGTTAAAAATGAAAGAGATTACAACATAGTAATTTTTGATGAAATAGTTTTATTTATTGGGAGAAATTTAATAGAGAGACCATTCATTGATAATAAGGTTAAGTTTTCCCATAAATTGATCCACTGTCCCAATTTCTCTTTTCATTAGAACCAGAGCATAGATAGGGTGTCCATTTTCAAAATAAATAGCTGTACCGTGATAGGCATAATCCAGTTGTCCATATTTAGCAGCCATACCACCTTTGATATAAAACTTAAAGTGTTGATCTTTTTCAGAAATGGATATGTATCTAACTAGAGGTAAATATTCTTTATCTTGGGCAATTTGTTTTAGTTAAACTAATAAAGTATTAGGAGTAGCATAGTTATATTGATCATAAAGACTTTCTGTCTTTTGACTAGCCCCTGATTTTTCAACCAAATCACGTTTAAAGTCTCCAAAATTGTTTTGATAATAATTAATCAGAATGTTTCAAGCGATGTTATTTGAATACACTAATAAATTTTCAATCAGCTCTTCTAATTGGTATTCAGACTGAATGGGACTATGGGTATTTTTTTCTGCACCTGATTCAAAATCAACATTGCTGGCAGGCAATTGACTTTTCCAGTTAAGTTTTCCCTCTTCAATTAATTAGATGTAAAGAACAGCCGTTCCAACTTTATTGCTAGAAGGAGCATATTGGCCGATAATTTCGTTTAAAAAGTGAGATTCTTTAGTGAAAAAATTATAGTAGGAAATGCCTAGACGAGAAGATGGGGAATTATAGTCATTTATTAAATCATTCACTAAATCAGTAACTGAACGATAGGAATCATAATTTCTTGAATAGGATGTAACTTGATGTTCTTCAATCCGATTTTTTCATCCATGCTGGTTTCTTGAGTCTCAATAGTTGTACTTAGTCTTTCTGACGCAGTTGTAATAGATTCTTCGCTATCAGAAGGAGAATGAGAGTCCTGCTGACAGTCAACTAGAAATATCATAAAAAAGCTAATAAAAAGTTTTTTATCGACATGAGCATTTCCTAAGATAATGTAAGAAATACGGTGTCAACCACATAAACATTGAACTTATTTCTAAATAACGAGTCCATTTAAGCTTTGAGATGAACTGTATTTGGTTAATAATAACTACTTTATGAATAATCTTCAAGATAAAATCTGTTTTTACTTAATGAATATATATAGCATCTTTTGCTATAATAATAAATATTAGTCATGGAGGTGGATGGTAGTGAATTTGAAATCTTTGACTCAAAGTGAAAATCTTGAAGGTAATTTATTCTTATTGGTGTCAGTTTCAGTCTTATTACCTTTTTATGTTGGTAGCGCTGTTATTTTTTTAACAACCTTATATCTTCTATTTCAACACCGTCGAGACTTGAGACAGATAATGCGCAAACAGAGTTGGTTATTTATCTTTTTGATATATAGTTTAATCATATCAATCTACTTTAGGAATTATATCGGAGTTGCCGTCACATTTGTTCTTTTTTTACTTTTTTTACTATTTAATTTTTATTTTCAAATAATTACTCCTCAGCTTTTTTTAAAACAGATAAAAATTTTCACATGGGGGTCTATCCCGTTAGCTTTGCTAGCGTTTGTAAGATATACTTACTATGTTTTTATGAATGGTTACGATTTATTTTATATTTTTAAGTATCATAATCCGCAAATTCGTGCAGAAGCAACGTTTTTTAATCCTAATTATTATGGACTATATATTGCCATGGTTTTAGTAATGGCTATTTATTTAATGGCAAAAACAAAGCGACCACTTGATCGTTGGTTATCGATGATAGTCATCTTCTTAAATTTAATTAGTTTATTTTTAACTGCTTCGAGATGGTCTATTCCTACTTGTATTGTAGGGATTGTCCTTATGGTATTTTTCTTAAAGCCTAAAATAGCATGGGGGATTGGTTTTGCTTTAGCAGGAGGTTTTTTAACTTTGTTTATAAAACCTGAATTATTACCTAGGTTTACTACTTTGGCGCATGCTTTTGATGACCGTTTTGCAATTTGGTATACTGGATGGCAAATATTTATAACAAGCCCCTTAATCGGAAGAGGGCCTATGGCTTATGTTACCTTTTATTATTTGTTTGCAGATCAAGGAAAAATGCATGCCCACCAGTTATTGATTGATACACTAGCTAATTACGGTATTGTAGGTCTAATGGTTTTAACAATGGCTTTT
Source organism: Facklamia sp. P12945 (assembly GCF_050409485.1). Taxonomy (NCBI): domain Bacteria; kingdom Bacillati; phylum Bacillota; class Bacilli; order Lactobacillales; family Aerococcaceae; genus Facklamia; species Facklamia sp. P12945. Next base: position 32,452 of record NZ_JBNUPJ010000010.1, on the reverse strand, counting down.
AGTCATTACTTTAGGAATGTAGTTGAACGAGTCTTCCAACCTAAAATTAGACTAGAATTAGGTCTCATTGTGTCAATATTAGTAATCGTTCTTTTTCACGGTATGATGGATGTGGGAATTTTTTGGATACAAACAGGCTATATCTTACTAAGTATTCTAGTGGTCCCTTTTTGTGTTCTCGAACAATTGGAAAATGAAGTTTAAAAGTATGTTGATCAAATAATTTTGAATACAAAATTCACCCACGCAACTTTTGTTGAAGAAGTTGCGTGGGTGATGTGATTATTATTGAGTCTGTTGGTAATGGTACCATTCATTTACGCGTAAATTTAAATCCCCCATAAAATTATCGAGTGTACCCAGATCGTTGGTCATTAGCACTAGACTATATATAGGCTTTCCATCTTCGAAGTATATACCTGTATCGTGATAACCATTACCATACTGACCATATTTAGTAGCCATTCCTTTATCAACGTACAGCTTGAATCGTTGTCCTTTTTGTGCGATTAACATGTAGTTTATAATAGGTTGATAGCTATCATCGAAAGCAATTTTATTAAGATAACCGATTAGCATATTGGGTGTCGCATAGTTCATATTTTGAGTTAAAGCAATCGGTTTATTATTAATGCCTGATAGTTCGATTAAGTCATTGCGATAATCACCATAATTTTCGTAATAATAATCGATTAAAATGTTCCAGGCAGTATTATCTGAATAGACTAGAAGGTTAGAAATCAATTCCTCTAAGCTATAATATGAGCGCAAGGGATTATTGGTGATTCTACCATCACCTTCTTCTAAATCCTTTTCGCTAGCAGGCAGTTGACTATCCCAACTTAGGACACCTGCTTCAATTAGGTCGAGATATAGGACGGAGGTTCCCACTTTGTTGGTAGAAGCTGCATGACGTGCTTCATTTTCGTTTAAGTAATAGGATTCTTCACTTACAAAATTTTGATAAGCAATACCTAGCTTAGAAGAATCAAAGCCATATTCATCAATTAAATCTTCGATAATTTCTTGAACGGAGTCATATTGATCGTAATCTAAGGAAAATGATGAAGCGGCTGGTTGTTGTTCGGTATCATCTTCTTGTGTAGTTTCAATAGTTGTTTTTCCACCACTTGCAGAGGTGGTTTCTTCTTTATCGGTTGTTCCGTCATCTTCAACTATTGGTTTATCTTCTTTAACTGTTTCGGTACTTTCGTTAGGCTCTATGGAAGAAACTTCTAAGTCTTCGTTTGTCTCTTCTTTATCATCGTTTGACTTGTTTTGCTTTTTTATAATTGCTTTTCTTAATTTGTCAGTTTTGGATAAAGTTGTTTCTCTACTCTCTTCTTTAGTAGAAGATATTTGATCATCTTCATCAGCAACTGACTTTTCAAGTGAGGAAGAAGGTTGACTTTGTAATGATTGTGAATCCTCTAATGAAGCTTGATTGTTAGATGAGTCAACTGAAGAGCTTTTCACTTCAGGGGATGAGGTATTTTGGCAAGCTGTTAACAGCCCTATCATAATCGTTCCTATTATAAATTTTTTTAAGTCCATTAAAAAACTCCTAATATTTAGATTTCTGCAGTATTATATCATCAATTATGATTAATAGCTAAAGGAAATTTGCGCTCTAAGAATTTGAGGGCTAGACGCTAAGACATAAGCATGCCCATTTAGAAGCACCTTGTGTAACATATGTTTGACAACTCTAGACACTCTAGAATGCTCTAAGAATTTTAACTTGATTTATCAAATGAAGTGTGATACACTGTATAAGTTGAGAAAACAAGTAGAAACAAACCGTTTCTCGCCGGACATTAGAAGATGTAGGGCAAATCATTTATGGAGCAGAAAATTCTGTTTTTGTAAATTGATAGAGACGGCACGTATACAAACGGGCTGTTTTTTGTTTTTATTTGTCACTCATAAAAATTATGGAGGTGGACTCATATCGCTAAAGAAGCATTGATTAATGGGCAAATTCGCGCTAAGGAATTGCGCGTCATCGGTGATAATGGAGAACAAATTGGAGTTAAATCGCTACAAGACGCTTTAACGATTGCTGAATCTTTTGATTTGGACCTCGTGCTCGTTTCACCGCAAGCTAATCCGCCAGTTGCACGGATTATGGATTACGGTAAATATCGCTACGAGTTACAGAAAAAAGAAAAAGAACAACGTAAGAATACAAAAGTAGTCAGTGTTAAAGAAGTACGTCTCAGTCCTTCAATTGATGACCATGATTACCAGACGAAATTACGTCAAGCAATCAAGTTCTTGGAAAAAGGCGATAAAGTGAAAGCAAGTATCCGGTTTAGAGGACGGTCAATTACCCATAAGGATTTAGGTTTAGATGTTTTGGAAGACTTTATTGAAGATACAAAAGAAGTTTCGACCGTGGAGTCAAAACCTAAAATGGAAGGCCGTAGTATGTTTACCATACTCGCACCCTCGTCAGAATCATAATACGATTAATAAGTAGGAATATAGGAGGATTATTATGCCAAAACAAAAAACTCACCGCGGTTTAGCAAAACGCGTTAAGAAAACAGGTACAGGTAAATTGAAACGTTCACGTGCATTTACTTCCCACCGTTTCCACGGTAAAACTAAAAAGCAACGTCGTCAACTACGTAAATCAGCTTTAGTTTCTGCTTCAGATATGAAACGTATTAAGCAACAAATTTCAGCTTTATAGGAATAAAGGAGGAAGAAAATCATGGCACGCGTAAAAGGTGGATATGTTACACGTCAACGTCGTAAACGTACATTAAAATTAGCTAAAGGTTATTACGGAGCAAAGTCAAAATTATTTAAGACAGCTAAGCAGCAAGTTATGAAGTCATACATGTATGCTTTTCGTGACCGTCGTCAAACCAAACGTAATTTCCGTCGTTTGTGGATTACACGTATTAATGCAGCAGCTCGTCAAAATGATATGAGTTACTCTGTATTAATGAATGGTTTGAAAAAAGCCGGAATCGAAATTAACCGTAAAATGTTAGCAGATATTGCTATCAATGATGCAGCAGCATTTACTGCTTTGGTTGAGGAAGCCAAAAAAGCATTAGTTTAAAAAATAGACTCTATATCAAATAGGGCTGATGATAAATTAAGGAGACTAAGCAGTTAATATCTGTTTGGTCTCTTTTTCTTTTTCTTCGGATACAAATTGTCTCGCGTTAAAAGATTTTATCTTTAAAATGACAATAGTTTCGGGAGTCATGGACATTGCGCTTAAGCACTTTAAATTTATTGATCACCCCTTAGTTAGTTCAGGATGGTTGAAGGTAATCTCAAGAAAGTTGTTGGGATTCCGAAGGTTCTTCTTAACCTAGATGATAGCCGGGAGGTTGAATTGTCACGGAGTAAGACCTTAAATGCTTTGTGACTAAATTTTTCTAAGGGATAGTGTAGCTTTTGTATCATTTGATAGGTGCTTTTAAACACTTGCTTCTGATTTTATAGGTCATTGTCCCTATTGTCGGTATTGTTCAAAAACAGTCCCCCAATATCTTTTGATTTATTGTAGAGCGCCTGTCTCTATGATGTACTTGATTTATCCAATGAATGTGCAACCGATTTAATTCAGGATTAAGGGATTGAACAACGATATGAAACCGTTCAATAATAATCAAAGTATTAGGGCTCAATTGGCAAGTTAAGGCAATGTAGGCTGTGTATCAGTCAATGAAAATAGTTTTTACCTTATTTTATTCATGATGACTATAACGGTAAAAGTACTTTTTTAGATATTTTAAGTGACATCTTCTACAACATCTATGACTTGATGGGGAATGACATTGCACTAGCAAAGCTTACAGCCCCCTTCACTGTTGGAATTGACTTAAACTTATCAAACAAATCTTTTAAGGGAGGGTAGGTGGCCGTTTATGAGAAACGGAAGCGAAGGCAATTATGACATGATGCACTTATAGATAGATATGTTTGATAAGCAATCATCTTTTTTGAGGGCGTGTGAATTGTTAAACACGCTATTTTTGTTTGGTAGCACTAGAGATGAAACAATGTATCTACAAGGGCTTATTCTGAGCAGGAAAGTGTGGTGATCAAAGCTTGTTTGTTCAGACAAAAACAGACCTTTCCTAAGCCTTATAAGGAGCTAATAATAGGTAAATAGTTAGCCTTTTAATGACAGTCTTTTCCTTATGATAGTAGGAGCAAGGATGAAAAGGGTGAACAGGAGAACTTAAGGCGCAAGAAATATAGTGATTATTTTTGACTTGTGCGACTCAATTATGAGAGAAATTAATGTTTGGGTCTTTAGTATTGAGGACTGTTCTATCTTATTAGTCATGTACAGACTTCTTTCTATATAGTAGAACATGCTTTTAATACATTAAATGTCTGTGTTTTTGTGAATGATCCCTATAATTTATAGAATCATAATATGTTGAAGCCAAAGTCAAGGGAATCTTGATTTTGGTTTTTTGTTTTATATGGAAGTAAACATTTTGAAACATAATTAAATTTAAAAAGAATAGTTTCTTGATACTAATAGAAAAGTTATTTTTCTTTTACGTTCAATTAGTTAAAAGTTAATTAGTAGGAAATTTTCAATCTGAAATTTAACCATAACACTACTACAATTCACAATATTGTGGTAATATGGGATAAAGTCCATGTAATTGTGTAGATTATGAAAGTCCATATAAAGCCCCTTTTACGGCGCGATGTTTTTGCTATAAAACATACCTAGTAGATTTTTATAGAGGCTAAGAACATCTTACATTGAATAATGAAGAGTTTAAAGCATTATTAAATAATCGATAAAGGGGAATGTCTCTAAAACATTTAATAACCATGTTTAAAAAAAGTAATGAATAATTGACAAAAACAATTTATTCAAGCTGATGGTTACAGGTGATTCAAAAGGTGTCAGAGTCAAAGGATATATATGACAATGGCTCAGTTCGATAAGAAAGCGTATTAAATTTGATCAACAAGAGACTGTTAAAACATTGCAGTGTAATTCACACAGGATTATGGGCTTGACTTAATATTATGGGTATAAAGACACTAATGTGAGAGATTTTATGAATTAGAAAGGAGTTATATGAAGAAATTATCAGCAAGGATAAAGTGAGCTTGAGCAAAAGTTAATAAGGAGGCGAATTGTAATGAATAAAAAAATAATGGTTAATTTAGTGTTGACAATGATGCTTGTGTTGAATATCGTTTTCTCACCACAAACGATGTACGCAGTTTCGCAGGTGTTTGATACAGATTCTACTACCATGGTAAAGAATGAAAAAATTGTCGATGGCCAAGTGCTCGAAACTAGGACTAAGAATAAAGCTGGCGAACAAAAAGATGTGGATAATAACATTTTAAAGGATGAATCCCTTCTGGAAGAGATAGGAGATGATAATCTAAACGAAGAGACACAAGTGGATAATTCAAACAACTCAGAAGATGATGCAGAACATCTTCCTCAAAAGAAAACAGAAATCTCAATGGATAAAGCGTCAGAAGGCATCAACAATATTGATCCTCCAATAGATGAAGCGGCTGTAGAGAATGAAATGGTTCCTGAAAACGCTACTTTTAGTGTCCTTCAAGGCAACTGGGTGAAAAATGTTGTTATGACTGTCACCACAACAGACAATAACACATTCATTTTACCTGATGGGGAATCGATAACTTTTACTCCATCAGAATTAAATGCTTTAATACTTGATTATACTCTAGTTAGTCCTCCTAATACGGTAATAAATGCTGGGGACACTTATACTATTGTTTTGCCAGAAATTTTTGAAGGAAGTTCCGCAGCTGTTTCACTTCTGGTGGAAGGTACAGAAGTGGGTACTTATACTGTAACTAATGGGGAAGTTGCCATTCTTTTTAATGATAAGGCTAAGGAATTTGATGATTTAAATATAAACATAAAGATTTCTGGACAGTTCGATACAACACAATTGATTGAAGAAGAAGTTATTGAGGTTGTCATTCCATACGGTGAAGGAGGGTTTTTTACAACAACTATCATTGCTGAGGAAATACCTTATGACGGGGAAGATAAAAAAATAGCAGGACAACCCTATATTATTGATGAAAACGGAGAAAAAGTATATAAAGATGTAACTGGACAACCAGTGACAAACCCTACACATATAGATTGGACCGTTCGATTAAATGATAGTATGGCCACCGTTTCAGAGGCTACATATACCGATTATTTTGGTGATGATTTAGAGCTTTTACCAGAAAGTATCTTAGTTGAAAAGCTCATTCGTAATTACGAAAACCAAGTGATAGGCCAAGAAGAAGTAGTGGTTGCACCGTTAATAAGTGATTCGCGCTTTGAAATTGACTTAGGGTCAATTGAAGATGCCTATGATATTAGCTATACGACATTAATTAATCGACCGAATGGGGGAGGAGCTAAAACTATCAGTAATACTGGATTAATTTTCCTAGATGGTTCAGAAACTCCTGTTTCTGATAGTTTTGAGGGAACGTGGTATGAAGATCTACCGACTATTACTAAACAAGGTTCAATCTCAGAGCAAGATCCCTCGATAATTGATTGGGAAGTTACTTATAATTATGGCCAGGAAGATCTTGGGACAGTAATTTTAGAAGATTTAATAAGTGGAGTGGACTCTCAAACGAAGAATATTACAGAAAAAATTAAACTTTTAAAAGATACGATTAAAGTGCGTAAGGTTGTTCCTGATAGTAACGGCAATGTTTTAAACCCAGAAGATTTCACACCAGTTAGTGGAAGCTTTCCTTTAGAACTTAATGCTCAAGGACAAGCCTATTATATTACTTTTTCGACAGAAGTAGAATTGGGTGTTCAGGGGACAGTCACTAATATTATCTCTGATAATCTAGATCCACAAAATAGTGCAACCGACTCGGTTGTTATAAATACTATTCCAACTTTTGGTAAAGCTGGGGAGCAATTGGTAGATGATGAAGGTAAGCCATATATTGAATGGAAAATTACCCTTAATTCGCAAAGAATCAATATGGGTAGCATGACAATTCGAGATGTGTTTGATCAAAGTTTATTAGACTTTAATGTTGCAGATTTATCTTCATATGAATTATACCAAGATGAGATAACAACAGAAAAGTTAATTGATAATAGTAATTACTACATTCGTAATTATACACATAGCGATAATCGAGAAGGATTTGCTCTGACTGTCCAGAATGCAGGACCTCATAAGTATATATTTGTTTATCGAACATATTACACGACAGCAGGACTGCAAGAACCTAATATAGCTAATAATGCTGAACTCGTTTACTTATTCGGTGAGGAAAGTGGACCAGGAATTTCTTTTGATGTTAACTTAGCAGGTCCTAAAGCAGGAATAAAAAAAGTTGGTTCTTATGTAACTAGCGAAGATAAAACTGAGCAATTTATTGAATGGAAGATTACTTTTAATGAAAGTAATATTAATCTTACTAAACCAATAATTGAAGATAGTTTTAGTAGTGGCAATTATAAGTATGTAAATGATTCTTTTGAATTAACTTCTACAAATGAAGGTGCTTTGGCTTTTGATCCTACTGCATTAATAATGAATCCAAGTCAAGGATTTACCTATCAATTTGGTACTGATACCAATGCTACTTATACTATTAAATATCTTACAACCGTAGATGACGCCAATAACCTCGACCAAATAAATAAAGTTACTTTAGATTGGCAAGGTGGTAAGGAAGAAGCAACAGCTAATGTTTATAAACGTCAAGCAGGTATTAATAAGAAAGCTAACATTGTGATTGATGCTGAAGGTAATAAACACATTAATTGGATTATTAATTTCAATACAAAAAAAGCCGTTTTAGCTAATGTAGTAATCACTGATCAATATTCTCCGTCAACAGCAGACATGTCTAATATTCTTCTATATAGAGACGGAGAGGAAGTTGATCCTAGCCAATACCAGGTCATTGAAGAAAGTCAAGGATCATTTGAACTTATATTAGGAGACATTGATGCAGTTCCGTATACGCTCACATATACAACTAGTCTTTCGTCAGGAGAAGAAGTAAATCTTATTCAAAACAAAGCGTTATTAACTTATACAAACGGGAGTGAGCTAGCCTTTATAAAAGTTCCGAGCCCTGCTTTATCGGTTAACAAAGAAGCAGTGAGCCTAGACAAGACTCCAGATAATCCTGTTATCTCATGGGAAATAACTGCGAATGCGAACACATCAAATCTCATTAACTTAGTAGATCCTGTTTTAACAGACACAATACCAGGCGATCAAGCTTTAATTCAAGATAGCATTAAAGTTTATGATCAAAGTGGCACCCTTATTACCGACAATCTTAATGTGACAATTAACACTGATTCCAATAGTTTCGTCATTCAACTACCAAACGGATCTTATCAATACAAAGTACAATATGACACGGAAATTTTGCAATTCCCATCATTCCATGAAAGTGTTTTGGACAGATATACTAATTCAACTACTTTATCAATGATATACGAAAAAGAAGATGTTGTCGCTAGTGTATCAGATACAGCCTACTTGGATTATTTTGCAAATAACAACAGTGGATTGGTTGCTAAAACAGGGACACAGAACCAATTAACCGAAAACATTGATTGGACAGTTACTGTGAATGAGGAAGGTCTGACAATCAAGAATCCAATAATAGAAGATCAACTTTCGGATAAACATAGTTATCTAACTGATTCATTTAAAGTTAGAGATAGCGCAAATAATCTTTTGAATATTAATGAAGACTATTCAATTTCTTTCGCTGAAGATGACAGAAGTTTCAAGTTGACTTTAAACGATACAATAACGCAAGCTATTACAATTTCTTACTCCACACGATTAAATGATAATTTAATTGGTACTTATCAGGTTACTAATACCATTACATTAAAGGGCGGAGAAGAGAGAAAAATTATTAAAGAAACAGTTACTGAAACAACTGCTCAACAGTATCAATTTGGTGGAGGCGGAACAGGGAGAAAACTTGATTTTAAAATTCTCAAAAAGGCTAAAAGTGGAAAAGCTATACGAGATGTTGGATTTAAGATTGAAAACATAGACATTCATGGAAATGTCGATACGGTAGTATCGGAAGTATTTACAAGCGAGGAAGGTATTTATATTTCAGATAAATTGAGAGCTGGAAAATATATTCTCACTGAGACATCAACTCCTGAAGGTTTTAAAACACTTGCATCATCAATTTATTTTACAATTAACTATTCGGTTGATAATCCACAGTCTTACGAATTACAATTACTTAATTCAAATGGAGAAGTTGCCGAGATACCTAATGTATCAACCAATGGTAATGTAATAACAATCATCAATGAACCCAAAGAGGTTAAGACTCCATTAAAAGCAAAGAAGATTTTAAGAGGTCTAAATTTAGCTGACGGACAGTTTCATTTTGAATTACTAAATGAGGATGGAGAGATTATTTCTCGAGCTAAGAACGATGTTAATGGTAATATAGTGTTTGAAGCGCTTACTTTTGACACAGTAGGTGATTACCAATATATGATACGTGAAAAAATAGATCAACAGGCAGGGGTAACTTATGATACAAATCAATATAATGTATTAATATCAGTCACCTACGATGAACAAGGGCACTTAGCAACTAATATCCAATACGAAACAGATGATCTACCTACCTTTAAAAACTCTTATACGCCTAAAGTTGGAAAACTATCATTATTGGCTGAAAAAAAATTAGAGGGTCTTTCTCTAGAAAAAGACCAGTTTAATTTCCAAGTATTTAATGAAAATGAAGAAGTTGTTGCAACAGGTACGAATGATAGCAATGGAAAAGTTGTTTTCAGTGAATTAACCTTTGATAAAATTGGAGTATATAAGTATAAAATTGGTGAAAAGAAAGATAACCAGCTAGGTATTGCGTATGATCAAACAACCTATGATGTGATCGTTAAGGTAACCGATGACGAGAAGGGTCAATTACAATTGGTTGTAGAATATCCTAACAATAAGGTTCCTGTCTTTACCAATGTATATACTACTCAACCAGGAAAAGCTTCATTAATTGCTAAAAAAGAATTAACAGGTCTTGATTTAATAGCTGGTCAATTCAATTTTGAAGTCCTAAATTCTGATGGTGAAATTATTTCGACAGCATCGAATGATATAGATGGGAAAGTAGCATTTACTGATATATCTTACGAAAATGTTGGAGAATATAATTACACTATTCGTGAAACCCAGGATGATCAAGCAGGTATCACTTATGATGATTCAACATATGATGTTACAATTATAGTAACTGATAATGGAGCAGGACGACTTGTTCATGAAACAGTTTATCCTGATCAAGCTATCCCTGTCTTTAAAAATAGTTACACAGCAGCAAAGGGTGTACTTTCATTAGTCGCAGAGAAAAAATTAGAAGGATTAGACTTAGTAGCGGGTCAATTTAACTTTGAAGTTGTGGATACCAACAATGCAGTCGTAGCAACAGGTACGAATGATAGCAATGGGAAAGTAGTCTTTAGTGAATTATCATTTGATACGGTAGGCGAGTATACGTATACCTTACGTGAAGTGTCAGACAATCAAGCAGGAATTACCTACGATGATTCAGTGCATGAAGTAGTAGTTACAGTAACCGATGATGAAAAAGGTCAGTTACAGATGGATGTAGCCTATCCAAACCAAACAGTTCCTGTCTTTAAAAATAGTTACACAGCAGCAAAGGGTGTACTTTCATTAGTCGCAGAGAAAAAATTAGAAGGATTAGACTTAGTAGCGGGTCAATTTAACTTTGAAGTTGTGGATACCAACAATGCAGTCGTAGCAACAGGTACGAATGATAGCAATGGGAAAGTAGTCTTTAGTGAATTATCATTTGATACGGTAGGCGAGTATACGTATACCTTACGTGAAGTGTCAGACAATCAAGCAGGAATTACCTACGATGATTCAGTGCATGAAGTAATAGTTACCGTAACCGATGATGGGACAGGTTTATTAAGGTTAAGTGTCACCTATCAAAATGATGCAATAGCTGTTTTCAAAAATATTTATACTGAAATTTCAGAAAACCCTAAAGATCCTGAAAAACCTCAGGAACCAGAAAACCCTAAAGATCCTGAAAAACCTCAGGAACCAGAAAACCCTAAAGATCCTGAAAAACCTCAGGAATCAGAAAATCCTAAAGACCCAGAAAAACCAGAAAAACCGAAAAACCCGGATAACCCTAAAAATCAAGAAAACACTAAGGATACTTTACCTATAACCGGTGAAGAAACTACTTATTCATTATTAGCTCTGACAGTTTTGATTATTGGTTTGATGATTTATCTTTTGGGTAAAAAAGGTTTAAGTAAGAAATTTTAGGAATAGATACCCTTAAGACATTTGTAGATTATAATTTACCGAACAAATGAACGTTATGGAATCACTTTTAAGGTAAGTAAAACAGACGAATCGCTTGATTCGTCTGTTTTATTCTTATAAAAGGGTGAATTTTTATGAAAAATAGCCTCCCAAAAGGTCTACTCTGTGAGACTTGAGAGGAAAATTTTATGAGGGAAATAATTGTTGATAGTTAAGTATTATAATAAAAGTCATTCAAAAAACTATTGAAAGAAATAAGCGGTCAATCTCTGAAACGAAAGCCTCTCGACCTCTTATTTCAATAAATTAAAATGGGTAGAACATTTAACAGAGTGATCTAAATGTTGTGAATGTAATAAATCTAGATGATCAATAACGGATTCATAAGTAACATTATCCTCGAGCAAAATCCCTTCATCTTCACGGGTAGAATCAAATATCACAAGACTAGGGGTTGAATGAACACCCATGGCTTTAGCAATTTTAAGGTCATTAAAATATAATTCTCGTGTGAAATCGGAATAGAAATCCTCATAGAACAAATCTGAATCTAAACCATTGCTTGCAGCAAGGTCCATAATTAAGTTTTCGTTCAAAAGAGATAGATCGTGATAAATTTTTTGTTGTAAATCTTTTAAAAAGCATCTGCCTTTACGTTTGCCTTGAAAGTGTGCAGCTTTTACGGCTAAAGCAGCTTTATAAAGTTTACAGTAGAGGTCATTACGGACTGCTAAACTAGGTTGAATAATGCCTAAACGCTGCATAAAGTCATTTAAAATCTCTTCATTATGTATACAAAGAATATTAATGTCAATCTTTGAAGAAATTAATTTACTAGCCTTATTAATCTCTTGCTCGGAATAGTAGCATTTTCGCCCTAAAGGATTGACAAACAAATAAAAGTCAAAATACTTTGCCTGACCATTAAAGTGATAATCAATCATATAATTTTCCACACTATTCCTCCTTCGTATTACTTTTTCTTAGTATAAGCTTATCATAAACATAGTGTAATCTATAATAATACGCCTAGAGTGAAAAACCTCACAAATAAATAGTATGCCGTAAAATGATAGATATTTCAACTAATGAACAGTTATATACGAAAACCCTTTGACTTATGGTAAAATATTTTCTGGATGATATTAATCAATTAGACTGATATGGGTTGAATATTTTGAAAACTTGTAGAGGGCTAGAAAGGGGGAAATCATGGAAAATAAATATGTATATGAAGAACCTTTTGTCGACAATTGGGCATTGTTCTTAGCCCCTTATGGTCAGGCTGTTGAAGAATTGAAGCTAAAATTAAAAAGTATTCGCCAAGAATATATTGATTTGGATAGACACGCACCGATCGAATTCGTTACCGGACGAGTAAAATCACCTGAAAGTATTATGGAAAAAATGGCTGTTAGACAAATCAAAGCCAAAGATTTCCTTTGTGGTGTTCAGGACATAGCTGGGGTTCGAGTGATGTGCCAGTTTGTTGAGGATATCTATGAAGTAGCAGATTTACTATTAAGACGGTCTGATTTTAAAGTCATTATGATTAGGGACTATATTAAAAATCATAAGCCGAGTGGGTATCGTTCTTATCATATGATCTTAGAGTATCCGGTGGAAAGAATTGAAGGAAACATTTCGGTTATTGTGGAAGTACAAATTAGAACTTTAGCGATGAATTTTTGGGCAACCATCGAACATTCGTTAAATTATAAGTATGATGGCAAGTATCCTGTTGAAATATTAGAAAGACTTCAACGAGCTTCTGAGGCTGCCTTTCTACTTGATGAAGAAATGAGTCAGATTCGTGAAGAGATTCATGAAGCAACCAAACTGTTTGACTCGCGTTAAGAGCAAGAGTAAGGAGAAACTATGAAAAAGATTGGATTAGTATATAATAAAAAAGCTTTATCAGTTGCCTATGCTCAACGACTTAAAACTAAACTCCATCACTATCAATTAAAAGAGCTCTCTAACGGGGAAACTCCTGACTATGTAATATCAATTGGTGGAGATGGCACACTTTTATCAGCCTTTCACCAGTACCAGGCATTTATCAATCATACTCAATTTATAGGGATTCATACGGGACATTTAGGGTTTTATACGGACTGGTTAGGCGAACAGATGGATCAAGTTTTACAGAGTATTGTTGAAAATGACGCTGAATCCATTTCATATCCCTTACTATCGGTAGCTATTACTCTCGGTAATGGAAAAAAGAGACATGTTCTAGCCCTCAATGAATGCAGTATTCGTTCGCATCGTAAAACAATGGTGTGTGATGTGGAAATAAAAGACCAATTCTTTGAAACATTTCGTGGGGATGGATTGTGTATTGCGACACCAACCGGGTCTACGGGGTTAAACAAATCTTTAGGTGGAGCGGTAATGCATCCACGAATTGAAGCAATACAGATGACAGAGATGGCTTCGGTTAATAATCGTGTTTATCGATCCTTGGCCTCGCCTATTATTTTACCGGCTGATGAATGGCTCACTTTAAAACCAGATCCATCCAATGAATGGATGGATATCACGACTGACCATCTATTTTGGGCGGACCAGACAATTGATACGGTGCGCTTGCAATTGGCTAAGGAGAGAATTCATTTCGCTAGCTTTAAGCATATGCATTATTGGAATCGTGTAGAATCCTCTTTTATCGCTAATCAAGTGAGAAAATAAGTTTAATCAATAAAAGGTGAGGTTTATAATGGAGTTGAAGTGGTTTTATGATCAATCGGAAGAAATAACGATTAAAGAATTTTTAAGACAACAACAGTTACCAAAGGCCTTTTTAAGAAAGGTTAAGCTTGAAGGTCAACTGTTATTGAACCATTTAAAAGTACCTGTTCGTTTTAAAATCCGTAAAGGAGACTGTCTTCATTTATTAGCTCCCATCGAGCGAGGGCATGAAACAGTTCCACCTTCAGATGACCCAATTGAAATCGTCTATGAAGATGATGATCTACTTATTTTAAATAAACAAGTGGGAGTAGTTTCAATTCCTTCTTTAGCAAATCCTTCGAGTTCAATTGCTAATCGAGTGAGAGGTTACTACCAAAAGCAAGGCTACTCGGATCAAGTAATCCATATAGTAACAAGGTTAGATCGTGATACATCAGGCTTAATGTTAATTGCTAAGCATCGATTAGCTCATGCATTGATGGATCGTCAAGTAAGAGCAGGTCAAGTGGTTAAATATTACCATGCTCTAAGCAGTCGCAGTCAATGGTCAGACCATGGTATAATTGAAGCACCTATTGCACGTACGGAGTCTTCAATTATAACCCGGCGTGTTCATGAAAGTGGAAAATATGCCAAGACCGAATATTGGTGTCAGCAAACTTATCCTAATGGAGCGCACTTAAGAATAAGGCTTCATACAGGACGAACACATCAAATTCGGGTACACTTAATGCATATGGGAGGTCCTTTAATTGGCGATGATTTATATGGAGGTCCTTTGACCGAAACGATCAGACGTCAAGCGCTTCACTGTGGCCAATTGGAGTTTAACCACCCCATGACTCAACAGCCCTTACATTTTGAGATGAATCTACCAGAAGATATGCAAGATTGGATTCAAGCCCAGCAAGTTAACTAAGAGAGGAATAGCAATGGAAGTATTTGAAAGAAGTTTTGAAGAAAGCGTCGCTAGTTTCAAAGCTATGCTGCAAAACAACCGTATGACACGCTTTCGTACTGAGTTTTTAGCGTTACATAATTATGATCAAGCCAAAATTTTTACTGAGTTTGTCAGTTCTGAGCGAAAAACAGTCTATCAATATCTTGCTCCCAGTGAACTCGCTGATGTCTTTGATGCCTTTGAATCAGATATTCTTCACTTGAGTGAAGAGTATTTCCTAGAGATGGAAAATGCCTATGCAGCTATTGTTTTAGGTGAAATGTACGCGGATAATGCGGTGGATATTTTAAATAATATTGATAATAAAGAAAAAGTAAATACTTACATGCATTTAATGCCTAATAAGTCTGCCCGTGAAATATCTCGTTTGATAAACTATATTGACGAAACAGCAGGATCCATCATGACGACTGAGTTTGTAACTGTCAAGGAAGAATATACAGTTAAACAAGCCTATGAACACTTAAAAACGGCAGCCGCTCAAGCAGAAACTATCTATTATGTGTATGTGATTGATGAAGATAGACGACTAAAGGGTGTTTTATCTTTAAGAGATCTCATTGTTCATGATGATCAAACCTTAATCTCAGAAATCCTTAATCCTCGTTTAATAACAGTTGAAGTAAATGATGATCAAGTAGAGGTAGCAAAAATGGTACAAGATTACGACTTATTGGCCCTACCAGTTGTAGGCTTTGATCGTGAATTACTTGGTATTATAACGGTAGATGATGTTTTAGACGTTATTCAAGAAGAAGCAGACAGTGACTACTCAGGTTTGGCTGCGGTTGATGTTAATGAAATTCATACTACTCCATTTAAGGCCTCTAAAAGTCGCTTGCCTTGGTTAGTTACACTGCTATTTATGGGGATGGGGACAGCCACTCTAATTTCTCAGTTTGAAGGTTTGATATCCTCAGTGCCTGTTTTATCTAGCTTTGTTACATTAATAACCGGTACAGCAGGTAACGCTGGAACTCAATCTTTAGCGGTTGCTGTTCGCAAGCTTACTAATAAATCAGAAGATGATAAATTTTTTGATTCCTTTAGTTTTGAATTACTAACAGGAGTAGTCACAGGATTGGTAGTTGGGTTAACCATAGCCCTAGTGGCAGGCTTTTGGAAAGGAAATCTCTTTTTGGGTATGATCATAGGGATTGCTATGGCTTGTGCAATCGTGGTGGCTAATATTGCCGGTGCTTTGATTCCTAAACTCATGATGAAGATAGGCTTTGACCCCGCTGTGGCTAGTGGTCCATTTATCTCAACTTTAAGTGACTTAACTTCAGTCTTCATTTATTTTACAATTGCCCGAGTTTTTTTAACCTATTTACCTTAATGATAAGAAAAGCCTCTAGCTATAGACACCCACTTGTTTTAGAATTTCAATTTTCAAACTTTGGTCCAAGTATAAAAATCTAAAGGATTGTTATTTTTTCATAATTTGCTTTTGAATTTAAGGCTAATTGTTGTATAGTAGAATCAAGTGATTACAATGATTTATCTTTTAAGATGGATCAATATAAAGGAGAGAACAGAATGGTAGAATTGAATTATCAATTATCAGAATCAGATCGTGCACGTTTAGAACGTGTGAAAGAATTAACCGAGATTCCTTCACCAACTGGTTATACTGGTGAAATTGTGTCGCATTTAATGAAAAAATTTGACCAGGATAAAGTGGAGTATACTAAGACACCAAAAGGAGGTTTACTAGTAACTTTAGAAGGAAAAAATAAAGAACGTCAGCGTTTTATTACAGCTCACGTGGATACTTTAGGAGCGATGGTTCGTGCGGTAAAAGCTGATGGTCGTTTGAAATTAGATCTAATCGGTGGGTTTGTTTACAATTCGCTAGAAGGAGTATATTGCAAAATCCATTCTGCAAAAACAGGTAAAACTTTTGATGGAACGATTTTAATGCATCAGACTTCTGTTCACGTTTACCGTAACGCAGGGTCATTAGAACGCAATCAAGACAATATGGAAGTTCGTTTAGACCACCCTGTTTTTAACCCAGAAGATGTAGCAGAATTAGGTATCGAAGTAGGAGATTTTATTTCTTTCCATCCACGTGCAGAAATTACTGACTCCGGTTATTTAAAATCACGCCACTTAGATGATAAAGTGAGTGTTTCCCTTTTATTAGAAGCTATTGAAGCAATTAAAGCTGGAGAACTTAAATTAGCACATACTACTCATTTCTATATTTCTAATAACGAAGAAATTGGCTACGGTGGAAACTCTAACATTGCTCCAGAAGTTGAAGAATATATTGCTGTCGATATGGGAGCATTAGGAGATGATCAAACTTCAGATGAGTATACAGTGTCTATCTGTGCTAAAGATGCTTCTGGCCCTTATCATGTTGGCTTACGTAATCAATTAGTTGGATTATGTGATGAAAATAAGATTCCTTATAAAGTAGATATCTATCCATACTATGGTTCAGATGCTTCTGCAGCTATGCGTGCCGGAGCAGATGTACGTCACGGATTGTTTGGTGCTGGAATTGATGCTAGTCATGCCTTTGAAAGAACACACATCACCTCAGTAATTGCCACATATGACTTAATTCATAAATACTTAGAAGCAGAGATGGTAGATTAATCGTTTTTAGGTAATAGACCTAGTCATTTCTTATAGATGAGAAATGACAGGTCTTTTTTTGTTGACGAATTGTCCAATCAAATGCAACACCGATAGTAAGAAACTAAAAAGTTCTTCTTTAGGTGGTTTATATTTTATACCTTTCCTTGGTCTATTTTTCATTAACTCTAGGTTATTGTGTAAACCATCTTTACTTACTTTTGACAAATCCATTTCTTCAGGATAAAACTCTCTTAAAAGCTCATTGCTGTTTTCATTTGTACCTTTTGCCAAGCACACTAAGGATCATAGAAATATGTCTTACAGCCTAATTCCTCTTCTGTTTCCTCAAATTCTGAACATTCTTCGCCTCTGTCAAATGTTATTGTTTTTACAAGATCTTTTAGCGCATTAATGATTGCCGATGTGACATTTTCCGACTTTCTATTTTCTACTAATATTGCTATGTAATATCTGGATCTTCTTTCTGCAGTGTTACAAAACAATACTTGCTTTTTCTATGTCTCTCTTTTCGTCTACGAACCTTAATGTTTGAAGAATTGCTTTTTATTTCTCTTGAAATTGTACTAAGAGATCTTCTTAATGTTTTGGCAATTTTTATGATACTCCTTCTTAAATTTAAAATTGATAAATACAAGATCTCTCTTCTATTGTAAGATGGTTATAACTCATAGTTAATGGCTCCTTTTAATCTGTTTTGTTTGGTTATTTACCTATTAATATAGCTAATGAACTCTGCGTTTATTGAACGTTGCACTTGTTATGATAATTTATCTGTTTAAAAAGTCATTAAATAAGGGATATCGCAATAGGACCTATTCAAAACAAGTATTTTTTGTTAAAATTAGTTGATGGAAAAGAAAGTTATGAGGTGACTAAATGGACCGTATCAGCGAAGTGTCTGTTAATCTATTTGGCTATAATCGCAAACAAGTTAACCAATTAGTTGAATATAAAGATGAAAAAATTAAATCTTTAGAAAGAGACGTTGCTAATTTAAACCAGAAAGTACAAGCTCTAGAAGAGAAAGTGGTTTATTTCCAGTCGATTGAAGCCGCTCTAAAAGATGGTTTAGTGGACGCACGAAAGACAGGAAATGAAATTATTGCCGATTCAGAAGCAGAAGCAGAAAAGCTAATAAATCGTACTAATGAGCAAGTGGCCCAATACAAAGAAAACTTTGCATATTATAGTAAGGAACTAGCCAATACAGGAACAGATTTAAAAGATCAATTAAAAATGATGCAATCACAAATGCTAGATATGATTTCAGACTATGAAAAATTTGTTTCATCAACTAATTTTGATGAGGTTTTTCCTAGCAAGCAAGTGGATCGTTTTAGGAATCAGATTGAAGATTATGAGCAAGATGACTTACAACCAAACAGTCATCGAAAGAATCTTTCGGCAGAAAAACAATTGTCAGATAAAGAAAAAGAGGAATTACAACGTTTAATTCAAGATGTTATAAAGAATGAAGAAACGGCAGAAAAGACAAATGACAAAAAATTGGTTGATTTTAAGAAAGCTCATGGTTAACTAAATGATAAAAAAGGGCTGGGGGTAAACCCAGTTTTTCTTGTCTTTAAGTTATCAACAGAAATGAGGAGAAATAATGGTTAAAAATATAACAAAAGAAGTGGAGCGTCGTCGAACTTTTGCAATCATTTCCCATCCCGATGCTGGAAAAACAACTATCACCGAGCAACTTTTATTATTTTCTGGAGCTATACGTGAAGCGGGAACGGTAAAAGCTAAGGGAAAAAAATCAAATAAATTCGCTAAATCAGATTGGATGGAAATTGAAAAGCAAAGAGGCATATCAGTCACGTCTTCTGTCATGCAAGTGGATTATGATGGCTATCAAGTTAATATTCTTGATACTCCAGGTCACGAAGATTTTTCGGAAGATACCTACCGTACTTTAATGGCAGTCGATGCTGCTGTTATGGTGGTCGATTCTGGTAAGGGAATTGAGCCTCAAACTAAGAAATTATTTGAGGTCGTCTCAAAGCGTGGAATTCCTATCTTTACATTTATGAATAAACTAGACCGCGATGGACGCGAGCCAATGGATTTAGTAGCGGAATTAGAAGAAGTCTTAGGAATTAATGCCTATCCAATGAATTGGCCAATGGGTATGGGTAAAACATTACTAGGTCTATATGATTTATACAATCAGCGCGTGGAAATTCGTCAATCAGATGATGAAGATTATTTTATAGCACTGGATGAAGAAGGACATGCCCAAGGAGACCACGCTTTTAAATCATCATCTATTTATAGTCAAGCAATTGATGATGCACAACTTTTACATGAAGCGGGTAATAGTTTTGATCGCCAGGCTATTTCACGAGGAAAATTAACGCCCGTCTTTTTTGGGTCCGCTTTAACGGGTTTTGGCGTACAAACTTTCTTGGATGCCTTTGTCGATTTGTCTCATCAGCCGGCGCCGGCTTTAACAGTTGACGAAGAATATATCCAGCCAACAGATGAGCGTTTTACAGGCTTTGTTTTTAAAATCCAAGCTAATATGAACCCAGCACACCGTGACCGCATTGCCTTTGTAAGGATTGTTTCTGGCCGTTTTGAAAAGGGAATGACAGTTACTTTAAACCGAACCGGCAAAACCATTCGAATGGCACATACTACCCAGTTCATGGCCGACAGTCGAGCAGAAGTCCAAGATGCTTTTGCAGGCGATATTATTGGCTTATATGATACGGGGAATTTTCAAATAGGTGATACCATCTATGCAGGTAACCAAGCCGTCCAATTTGAAGAACTACCACAATTTACGCCGGAGATTTTTATGAAAGTAGCGCCAAAGAATGTAATGAAGCAAAAATCTTTCCATAAAGGAATTGAACAACTTGTGCAAGAAGGAGCCATTCAATTATATAAGACCTATCATACAGAAGAGTATATACTAGGAGCGGTCGGACAACTGCAGTTTGAAGTTTTTCAATATCGTTTATTAAACGAATATAATGCAGAAGTTGAAATGACACCAATGGGGTCAAAAATTGCACGTTGGATTGATGATGAGGACTTAGACCCTAAGATGTCTTCCTCACGAAACCTTCTGGCAAAAGATCGTTTCGGCCAAGCTGTTTTCCTTTTTGAAAATCAGTTTGCTGAAAATTGGTTTAAAGACAAACACCCTGATGTTAAACTTAAACAGTTGATGTAAATCTCTTATTAAGGGTTACTGGTATTTAATAAGTAAATAATCTTAGCTTTTAATTTTGGTTTTGTGTATAATAATGATAGCGTTTGCCTGGGTTTTTATTTGCCTAGAATGAATAGCTATTCAGCGCATAGCTTAATATTAGAAATAATGTCTTTAAGGAGATGAACATATGGAAAAGAAAGAATTTCACGTAGTTGCTGAGACTGGGATTCACGCAAGACCTGCAACTTTATTAGTGCAAGCAGCTAGTAAGTTTTCATCAGATATTAACTTAGAATATAAAGGTAAATCAGTAAATTTGAAATCAATTATGGGAGTGATGTCTCTTGGCGTAGGACAAGGAGCTGACGTTACAATTACAGCTGAAGGTTCTGACGAAAAAGAAGCTATTGAAACGGTAACAGAGACCATGAAGAAAGAGGGCTTATCTGAATAATGACTAATAAACTAACCGGTATTGCGGCTAGTGATGGGATTGCAATTGCACCTGTTTATTTATTAGTGGATCCCGACTTAAGTTTTGACAAAAAGTCAATTGAAGATAGTGAACAGGAACTTATGCGTTTGTCTGTCGCTGTTGACCAAGCAAAAGTGGAACTTGAAAATATTCGCCAATTAGCTGCTGACCAATTAGGTGAAGAAGAGGCAAAAGTTTTTGATGCACATCTTTTAGTTTTATCAGATCCAGAATTCCTAGCCCAAGTAAAAACTTTGATTGAAGAAGATAAGATGAATGCAGAGGCTAGTCTTGAACAAGTTGCAGATATGTTTATTGCTACATTTGAAGCGATGGAAGACAATCCTTACATGCAAGAACGTGCAGCAGATATCCGTGACGTGAAACAACGACTTTTAGCTGCTTTATTAGGAGTGGAATTACCGACTCCAGCTACTATTGACCATGAAGTAATTGTGGTGGCTAGAGACTTAACGCCAAGCGACACTGCGCAATTGAATAAAAAATATGTGAAAGCCTTCGTCACAGAGATTGGCGGAAGAACATCTCACTCTGCTATCATGGCAAGGTCGTTAGAGATACCTGCCGTTGTTGGGATTGAAGGTGTTTCTCAAGCGGTTAAACAGGGAGAAAACTTAATCGTAGATGCCTTAGAAGGTCAAATTATCCTGCAAGCAAACGAGGAAGAACTAAAAGAGTATCAGCATAAAGGCGACCAATTTAAACAAGACCAAGAAGAATTAAAAAAATTGGTAGCATCGCCATCCATAACTAGTGATGGTAAAACAGTAGAAATTGCTGCCAATATTGGAACCCCTAAGGATGTTGAGGGAGCTATTGATAATGGAGCAGATGGAGTAGGCTTGTATCGAACAGAATTCCTTTACATGAATGCTTCTGATTTTCCTAGTGAAGATGATCAATATCGCGCTTATCGTCAAGTGCTTGAAGCTGTTGATGGTAAAGGGGTGGTCGTTCGAACCATGGATATAGGTGGCGATAAGCATTTGCCATATATGAAGTTGCCACAAGAAATGAACCCATTTTTAGGTTACCGTGCTATTCGTATTTCTATAGATAAGCCAGAGATGTTCAAAACACAATTGAAAGCATTACTGAGAGCATCGGTTCATGGTGATTTGAAAATCATGTTTCCCATGATTGCTACAATTTCAGAGTTTCGCCAGGCTAAATCTTTATTAGAAGAGGTTAAAAAAGAACTTCAACAAGCGCAGGTTGAATATTCAGATTCTATCGAAGTTGGAATAATGATTGAAATTCCAGCTGCTGCTGTTTTAGCGGACCAATTTGCAAAGGAAGTAGACTTCTTCTCAATTGGTACAAATGATTTAATCCAATATTCAATGGCTGCTGATCGAATGAATGAGCGAGTTTCTTATCTTTATCAACCCTATAATCCTTCTATTTTGAGATTAGTCAAATTTGTAATTGACGCAGCTCACCAAGAAGGTAAATGGGTTGGTATGTGCGGTGAAATGGCTGGTGACCAAATGGCGGTACCTATTCTACTAGGTATGGGATTAGATGAGTTTTCAATGTCTGCTTCGTCAATCTTAAGAACACGTCAGTTAATTTCACGCTTAGATAGTAAAAAGATGCAAGAATTAGCTGATCGCGTGATCAAGGAATGTAATTCATCTGAAGCAGTAGAAGAGCTTGTTAATCAATATTTAGCCTAAAGTGTATTTCATAAATAGTTAAGACCCTAGGAAAAGTTTGTCGCCATTTAAGCATAGCCATATGTTTGTGGAACAAATCGTTTCTAGTGTCTTTTTTTTACAAAAAACACTGTTGTTAAGGTAGTAAAATATTTACTATAATAGATGAGAATAGAAATAAGCTCTAGGAAGGAAGCATTATGAAGATAGGCATGTTTACGGATACCTACTTTCCTCAATTAAGTGGTGTATCAACTTCAATCAAATTATTAACAAAAGAATTGCGAGCTAGAGGACATGAGGTAGTTATCTTCACTACTACTGATCCGAATGCAGAAGCAGAGCCAGATGTTGTTAGGATTTCAAGTGTTCCCTTTTTAAGTTTTTCTGATCGAAGAATTGCATATCGGGGATTCGATCGCTGTTTGAAAATAGCGCGTTCCATGAACTTAGACCTTATTCATACGCACACCGAGTTTAGTATGGGTTTAGCTGGTAAGTATGTTGCTAGCCGTTTGAAGATTCCTAATATACATACTTATCATACAATGTATGAAAATTATACCCACTATATTTTAGATGGGCTCTTAGTTCAAGCCAATCATGTAAGAGTAATTTCACGTCAGTATTGTAACCAATCAAATGCAGTCATTGCGCCCAGTCAATTAACTAAAGATACTTTAGAATCTTATGGTGTTCATGTTCCTATACAGATAATAGCTACTGGAGTAAACATTCCAAATTTTAAACCAGAAGAAGCTAAAACTTTGCGGAAGACTTTAGGTTTTAATAGTAAAGACCGTGTATTATTATCTTTATCACGTTTATCTAAAGAAAAAAATATAATTGAAGTCTTATATTCTTATTGTGAATTGAAGCAAAAGGATCCAAATCTAAAATTAGTGATTGCTGGGGATGGACCAGAAAGAGATAGTCTAGAACAATTTAGTCGTAAACATGATTTAGATGTGCGCTTTGTCGGATTTGTCGATCATGATGAAGTTTGGCGTTATTACCAAATGGCTGATTTATATGTAAATGCCTCAGAGTCGGAATCGCAAGGGTTGACTTATCTAGAAGCAATTGTTAACCGCTGTCCAATCATTGCTAAGAGTAATGATTACCTCAAGACTGTGATGCAAGAAGAGGCTTTTGGCGCCTTATTTGATGAAAATTACACACTTAATCAAGCAATTAGAGACTTTTTGGAGAAAAAAGACTCAAAACAAGTTGATCCAATTGATACAGATAACTTATATGAAATATCAGTAGAAAAGTTTACGGATCAAGTTTTAACCTTTTACAAGCAAGTATGTGAGCGATATATTGAAGAAGAAACTGGCCTTTTTGATCGTGTCTTTAGTAAAGTAAAAAATGTTATTCGTGAAATTGTAATAGGAGGAAAAATATAGTGGATCAAACACTCAAAGTAGGTTTTATCGGACTAGGTGTTATGGGACAATCAATGGCTAGACACATATTAAGAGCTGGTTATCCGCTTTATGTTTATAATCGAACGAGGTCTAAAGCCAATCAATTGGTTGAAGAAGGGGCTATTTGGCAAGCTTCACCTGAAGAAGTTGCTCAGGCATGTGACTTAGTCTTAACAATAGTTGGCTATCCTGAAGATGTTGAAGCGGTATACCTAGGTGAAAAGGGCTTGTTTAAGGGTGCTCACTCAGGTCAGGTTTTTATTGATTTAACCACCTCTAGACCAAGTTTGGCTCAGGAACTCACTAAAAAAGGACAAGCTTTGGGTGTTACTGTTTTAGATGCACCTGTTTCTGGTGGAGATTTAGGAGCAAAAGCAGGACGCCTAACAGCTATGGTTGGAGGAGATGCAGCAACTTTAGATCAAGTTCGTCCTATTCTTGAAACATTTAGTGCAAGTATTCAACTCCATGGTTCTGCAGGTTCTGGCCAACATGCTAAGGCAAGTAATCAGATTATGATTGCTGGGACAATGACCGGCATGGTCGAAACATTAAGGTATGCTAAAGCAAATGGGTTAGACTTAGAAAAAGTTATTGCAACCTTGACTGGTGGAGCTGCTAATAACTGGTCATTGGCCAATTATGGCCCTCGTATTTTAAGATCAGACTATTCACCTGGATTTTTTGTTAAGCACTATATCAAGGATTTAGGTATTGCTTTAGAAGAAGCTGAAAAAGCCAATTTAAATTTACCAGGTACAAAACTTGCCTATGATTTATACCAAGAATTAGCAAAAGAAGGTCATGAAAATGATGGTACTCAAGCTTTGATTAAGCTTTGGTGGGATCAAGCTTAATAGTCCTCCTCACTCTAAGTTGGGAAGCAACTTAAAATTTATTTCTTGCAATTTTATCTCAGTTTGTTAGTATACCTTGTATAAAATAAATTATCTTCTTAGTGAAGAATGGAGGAAATCATGAAAGCATCTGTACTTACTGGAATTATTCAACGACTAGAAACAATGACTAAGGCAAAAGATGAAGTTGAAATTCGTCGATTTGAATTGGATGGGATTGAAAAATGCCAAGTGACTTATTTACCAAATGATGATGCTTTTGAAATGACAGAATCAGAAACGGGAACTGTTTTCCGCTTTGACAACATTGATCTAGTAGCCATTGAAATATTTGATCTGTTGGGTTAATACAAACAAAAAGAGGTCTGAGGATAATCGAAATCCTAGACCTCTTTTTATTTATCATAAACATATAATCTTTTCATCAGTTAAAATCCTAAGCAAGATAATTATAAATATTAGAGCCAGTGAATCATGAGTATAAGAATACAAGAATGTGCTATAATGACTTTAAGTAAAAAAAGAAATAAGTTAATGAAGATAATAAAAAAGTATAGGAGGAATCATGAGAAAATTGATTCAACCCACTTGGTGTCTTAATTCAGTTTATCGTCTTAAGCCATCTGATCTAATCAACCAGCAAATTAAAGGCCTAATAGTAGATCTTGATAATACACTCTTGGCATGGAATTGCCTAGATCATACCCAAGAATTAGCAATATGGGCAAAGAGTATGCAAGATGCAGGTATAAAATTATTTGTTTTATCCAACAATCATCCCGAACGAGTACATAGGGTGGCGGATCCTTTAAAATTACCTTATCTCGGTCATGCCTTAAAACCGCTCAGACGTAGTTTTCGCTTAGCAATGAAAAGAATGCAAGTTAAGCCGGAGCATGTCTTAGTGGTCGGTGACCAGATAATGACCGATGTAATAGGAGCTAAGAGTTTAGGTTTGAAAGTACTTTTAGTTAAACCTATTGTCAATAATGATAATATTTACACCCTGGTCAATCGCACTTTAGAAAAAATGGCACTGAAATGGATTGGGATTGACCGACATGGAGACTGGGGGGACCAACTTGAAAGACCAAACTAATTTACAAGAAAACTATCAATGCATTGGATGTGGGGCTGAAATTCAAAGTGAAGATCCTAATAAGATGGGGTATTTATTGGCTTCTATCTTGGAGAAGAAAAAAATAGAAGGCGATTTTTATTGTCAGCGCTGTTTCAGACTGCGTCATTATAATGAGCTACAGGATGTGCAAATTTCAGACGATATATTTCTGGATCGCCTTTCTTCCATTTCAGAAGACGATGCTTTTGTAGTGAATGTTATTGATATATTTGATGTTGAAGGAAGTATGTTATCTGGCTTAAATCGTTTTATTGGCAAGCAACCCTTTGTTTTAGTCGCTAATAAAGTAGACTTATTACCAAAATCAGTCAAACAAAATCGAATCGTTCATTGGTTGAAACAGCGTTTCTTTGAAAATAGTTTAAAACCAGACGAAGTGTTTTTGCTGTCAGCCAATAAGCCAGCTAGCTTACAAGCTCTAATTGATCGGATTGACCGCGAGGTAAGACAACGTAATGTTTACATAGTGGGAGTTACTAATGTTGGAAAATCTACCTTAATTAACCAACTACTGAGACATTATGGTGGAAACAAAGAAATAATCACAACCTCTGATCATCCGGGCACCACACTCGATACGATTCGTATACCATTAACAGAAACAACGGGTATCATTGATACTCCGGGAATTATCAAGGAAAACCAACTGGCTCATTACTTAGATCGTCAGGGAATGAAAAAACTATTACCCAATAAAGCAATTAAGCCTAGAACTTTTCAGTTAAATGCTGGTCAAACACTCTTTTTAGCTGGAGCAGGTAGAGTTGATTTTATAGCAGGAGAAAGGGCAGCCTTTACTTTTTATGTCTCCAATGAGACATATATTCACCGGACTAAAACGGATAAGGCAGATGACTTTTACATTGAGCACAAAGGACAACTCTTAAGTCCTCCATATCTCAATCAAGCAGTTAATTTTCCTGAACTACAAGGAAGGGATTATCAATTAAAACCCAATCAAGATTTAGCGATTGCTGGACTAGGATGGTTAACAGTTAATGAACCTGTTCAAGTAAGACTATGGGCTCCAAAAGCTGTCCAAGTTACACAAAGAGAAAGTATGATTTAGGTTAAACAGATCTAGTTAGAAAAGGAGTCAATATGACCGTATTAAATAAAAAACAAATTAAGTTTCTTAGAAAAAAAGCGCAAAAAGAAAAAGCAATTTTTCAAATCGGAAAATTAGGAATTACAGAAGTCTTTATTCAACAAGTGGATGAAGCCATTGAAAAAAGAGAATTAATTAAATTTAATATTCTGCAAAATTCTGATGAAGAAATTGATCAAGCGGCTGAACAAATTGCTCAAGCAATTAATGCAGTAATTGTTCAAACCGTTGGACATACAGCTGTTCTTTATCGCCCTTCTCACAAAGAAAAATATCAAAGAATAAGTGAAGAAATAGCCACTATTCAATAGCAACAGAAAGGAGACCTCCATGCGGACGATCGTCAGTGAACAAACTATTTTGAGGCTTGAGCGAGAATATGCCTCGATCACCTTAGGACAAATAGCGGATTTAACAACCGACCGTGATCGCCAACGCATCGGTATTTTAGGAGGGACTTTTAATCCGCCTCATTTAGGTCATTTAATGATGGCTGAACAAGTAGGAAAACAATTAGATTTAGATGAAGTTTGGTTTATGCCAACCGCAAAGCCACCTCATGCGCCGGGGAAGCAGACCATTGCTTCTCAACACCGGCTGCAAATGGTTCAAAGAGCGATCGAAGGTAATCCTTTGTTTAAACTCCAAGCCTACGAAGTTAATCGTGGTGGGAAAAATTATACCATTGATACTATGAGGCATTTCGTGAAAGCTTACCCTGAGTGCGACTTTTACTTTATCATTGGGAGTGACTCAGCTAATGAACTAGAGACTTGGCGTGACATTAGTGAATTGGCTTCAATGGTTCAATTTGTGGGTGTGCGACGTCCAGGCGAAGAAATTTATGGGGGGCAATATCCAATCATCTGGGTAGACAGTCCTTTGGTAGAGCTTTCTTCAACGGAAATTCGTCTAAGAGTCTACTTGGAACAATCCATTCGTTATCAAGTTCCTGATGCGGTGATAGACTACATTAACCGCCACGACCTATATCGACGTTTGGATTGATGAAAGAAGGAGTTTTTATGACAGAAGAACTTATTTACCAACAAGACTTTATTAATATGAGCCGTCAAGAGTTGATTAATCAATTAGAAAAGCGTTTATCAAAAAGACGGTTTGATCATGTAATGGGGGTTGAAAAAAAAGCGCTTGAGTTAGCGAAGCTTTATGAAGAAGATATCGAAAAAGCATCAATCGTTGCTTTAATGCATGACTATGCCAAAGAAATTGAATCCGAGGCAATGTTAAATTTAGCTCAAGCATTTTGGTCAGACGAGCGGCTTGAAGACGCAACAGAAGGAATCTGGCATGGTTTTGCTGCTGCACAAATATTGAAAACGGATCTAGCATGTCAAGATGATGAAATTATTCAAGCGGTAGCTGCTCATACTACGGGCTGGCACCAAATGTCAAAACTTGCAAAAATACTTTATATCGCAGACTATACAGAAGAAGGACGTAATTTTAAAGGAGTCAATAAGGTTAGAAAACTAAGTCAAATTGATTTAGATAAGGCCTGTTTTTTGAAGATGCGTATGACAGTAAAGCACTTGATGAAAAGGCAAGAATATCTTTTCCCCTTACAAATTGAAGTCTATAACAGTTGGATTAAAAATTATAAAGCAAATAAAGTTATTTAGGAGGAATTATGACATTATCAAGTAAAGAAAAATTAGAAGTAATTGTAAAAGCGGCGGACGATCGGATGGGCCAAGATATTATGGCTTTAGATGTAAGTCAAATGACACCCTTGGCAGAATATTTTGTAATCATGCACGCCAAGAATGAACGTCAACTTAATGCGATTGTGGACGAAATCATTGAAAAATGTCATCAAGCGAATATAAATATCAAGGGTTCTGAAGGAAAAGATGGCGGACGCTGGATTTTAATTGATATTTATGAAATCGTTGTTCATGTCTTTCATTATGAAGAGCGTAGCCATTATAATTTAGAAAAAATCTGGCGAGATGCGCCATTAGTGGACATTTCTGCATGGGTGAATCCTTAATGAGTTTTACCGATGTCGCTTTGGTTTATGACCGTTTTAATGATTTGAGCGCCTATGATCAGTGGCTAGATTTTACTTTAGCTCATGCAGGAGAAGCTGTTGAAAATGTTTTGGATATGGCATGTGGGACAGGTTATTTTAGCCGTTTATTAGCTAAGAATTATCAGCAAGTTAAGGGTATGGATTTAAATGAAGCAATGATTGACCAAGCTAAAAAACAAGCAGGAAATGAATATGAAAACCTCATCTTTCAACAAGGTGATATGCTCAATCTAGAAGCAGAAGAGGGAAAGTATGATTTAGTGACTTGCTATGCAGATTCTTTATGTTTTCTAAAGAATGAAGAAGAGCTTAAACAGGCTCTTTTTTCAATGGTTAATTGTCTAAAAGATAGTGGTCGATTATTGTTTGATGTATGGACCCCTTATCAATTGAGTCAAGGATTTGATCAATTTTCTTATCAGGATGAAGATGAAAAGGGAGCTCTATTGTGGACATCTTTCACTAAAGCTAATGATTTAAGTGTAATTCACCAGTTAACTGTCTTTGATCGCGTTGAGTCTGAAGCTGATCAAGATTTTTATAGACGTTATCAAGTCGACCTAGAAGAAAAAACCTATCCCTTAGCTACTTATAAAAATTTTTTACTAGAAGTAGGCTTGCAACCACAACAAATTCAAGTTTTGGTCAATTTTGGTGAACGTCAGTATGACGAATCTCAAGATCAAAAGACTGATCGTTGGTTTTTTGTATGTCAAAAGGGGGAATAAATGTTGAGAACCTTAGGCATTATTGCAGAATACAATCCTTTTCATTATGGCCATCTCTATCAACTCAAAAAGGCAAGGACCTTAACTCAAGCTGAATGCATTATCGTTTTAATGAGTGGGAATGTTGTGCAAAGAGGGGAGTTTCCTATTCTGGATAAATGGCATAGGGCAGAGCTTGCCTTAAAAAATGGAGCAGACCTAGTCCTCGAACTTCCATTGAATGCTAGTCTGCAGGCAGCGGATTTTTTTGCCGGAAGCTCCGTTGACATCATGAAAGACTTGGAGGTTGATTATTTAGCTTTTGGAAGTGAATCGGCTGAATTAGCAGATCTTCAAGCCTATTTAGATTTTATTGAGTTAATTGATGCGGACTTGCAAAAAAATATCCGTCTTTTACTTAAAGAAGGAAAGGCCTACCCAGCCGCTTATCAAACGGCTGTCGCTCAACAATTGAAACAGCATGAATACAGTTTAAGTTTCGATCCATCTGCTAGCAATCAAATGCTAGGCATTCTGTACTTAAAAGCACTAAAAGGTTCTAAAATTCAACCAATTGTTATCCCTCGTCTTAAAGAAACTCAAGAGCTAGAACAGTGGATTGAGCTACCACATGAGCTACAACCAATATCTATCCTTTCAGGCAGTCAAATCAGAAAGGAAGTTCAAGAGGGTGTTCTAAAAGCTCGAAATCTTCCGATAATGACTTGGCAGAAGTTGCAAATGCATTCCTTAATCGAATGGCAAGATTATTATACCTTACTCAACTATGCTATCTTAGCGTTGGGGAAAGAAGGTCTTGCTAAAATTCAAGGAATGGTCGAGGGGATGGAGTCGGCTATCTATAAGCAAAATCTCAAAACTCAGTCTTGGGAGGAATTAGTGGATGCTCTTACTTCGAGTCGGTGGACACGGTCAGCTGTACAACGTCTATTGATGATGGTTTTATTGCATATTGATCAAACAATGTGGCAAAGTTATTTAACAAAAAATAAAAAGCAGAAAGTGCTTCGTATCTTGGCTTTTAATCAAGTGGGGCGAGCCTTTTTAAGCAGCTTTAATTCGGAAAAACTAAAACTTTTTTCTAATTTATCGCAAGAAATAGCAGACAATTATCACTTGGCCTTGCAAGTAGATAGTATTTTGCAGGCCAATCCTAATAAAAAAACTGAAGAACAAGTGATAGCAAAGCATCCCATTTATTTAAATGAGCCTTATTTATAGCAAGCTAAACTAGTAATATGAACGTCAATCAGCTATACTAATATTGGTTTAGAATTGATTATTGTGATTGACAAGCTGTCTTTTCTTAAGTATAATTTATTTTGTCGTTTTAGAGGTGATATATATGAAATGGACCCTTCGTCAATTACGTGAGGCCTGTCGTGACGGCATCTATTCTTTTGATGAGCGAATAGATATCCAATCACAAATAAGTGAACGCAAGTCGGATATAATCCACATAGATGAAGTGCATTCTAAGGGATACTTCCTTTTGCGTGATGAAGAGTTTGTGCTCCACTGCCAATTTGATGTGGACGTGACATTGCCTTCAACTCGTAGTTTGAAGCCTGTAGTTGTCCCTTTATCAATAAAGGTGAGAGAACGCTACGTTGATAAAAGTTTAGACTTTAATGCTCAAGACTATGAGGAAACCACTATTGTTCTTGAACATGACTATATTGACCTCGCAGCGTCTGCTGTTGATAATATTCTTTTGAATATTCCAAGACAAGTCATTGCAGAGGATGATACAGATCTTCCTTCAGGCAAAGACTGGACAGTCGTAACCGAAGAAGAATATAATCTTCAAAACCAAGCAGAAGAGGATCAAGTTGATCCAAGATTTGCAGCCTTAAAAACGTTATTATCAGACCAAGATAAATAATGGTCATCAACTACCAGGAGGTGTAAAACATGGCAGTACCAAAAAGAAGAACATCTAAAGCAGTAAAAAGAAAGCGTCGTACTCACTTCAAATTAAACGTACCAGGAATGAATCCTTGTCCTGAGTGTGGCGAAATGAAATTAAGCCACCGTGTATGCGGTAATTGTGGTTTCTACGCAGGAAAAAATGTAGAACAAGTAGCAAAATAATAACAAGAAAGATCGGTTAATCGGTCTTTTTTGGCTCTATGTCCAATAGGGTTGATGCTATCCAAGGAGATTAAGCAATTAACGGTT